>NZ_JASATQ010000017.1:0-81610 GCF_038440415.1 Sphingomonas sp. OTU376
CCCACTAAAAAAAAAAAACCGCCGGGGGGGGGGCCCCCCCCCCCCCCCGCCCCCCCGACTGACTGGCCGAAAGCAAAGGGGGCTTAGCGGGTCCGACCGGTCAGCGAGATGCCGATGACGCGCGGCTCGTTGAGCACGGCGGCCATGTAGTTCTCGATCACGCCCTTGAGGTTCTTCTCGTTCGTGATGTTGCGGGCGAAGGCAGCGATTTCCCAGGTGCCGTTGCCGCCCTGGTAGCCGAGCTTCAGGCCGCCCTCGAAGTTGCCGTCCGAGTAGAACTCGTCGGTCTTGTAGAGGACGTAGTTGGTGTAGCCCTGCAGGTTCCAGTCGGTCGAGATGAAGAACTTGCCGCTGTCGCTCACCGGCACGTCGTAGCGGGCGGTGAGGTTCAGGTTATACTCCGGCGCGTTCGGCAGCGGGTTGCCGTCGATCTGCGCGAAATAGGCGTTGGCGCCGAACACGGTGCGGGTCACGTACGGATCCTTGACCGTGCAGACCAGCACGCCGTTGAGGGCACAGGCCTGGGCATAGACGCGCTTGTCCTTGATCTCGCTGTGCAGCCAGCTTGCGCCGGCGGTCAGCGTGAAGTTGCGCACCGGGCGCAGCGTCAGATCGGCTTCGACGCCATAGGCTTCGGCCTTGTCGGCGTTGAACAGCACGCCGTTGCCATTCGAGTCATTGCCGTTCAGCTGGATGTCGTCGACGGTGTAGTAGAAGCCGGTCAGGTTGAACCGCACCCGGTTGTCGAACAGGCTCGACTTGAAGCCGCCCTCATACGACACGATCGTCTCCGACTTCGCGGTGGTGAAGTCCGAGTTGAACACCGCCGAGCGACCCTGGATGGTCGGGCCGCGGAAGCCGCGGGCGACACGGGCATAGAGGCTCAGATCGTCGCTGACCTCATAGAGCGCGCTCACGTCCCAGCTGGGCTGGGTGTCCGACATGCGGACGTGGCGGCGACCCGGATAGGTCACGGCGCCGGCCGCGGTGTCGGCGGTCTTGAGCAGGTCGGTGGTCTTGGTGTCCTCGGTCACGCGCACGCCGGCGGTGAGGCGGAACTTCGGGGTCACCTGGTAGCTGGCCTGGCCAAACAGCGCCCAGCTGGTGTTGACGTCGTGCAGGCGCACCCAGTTGTTGGGGTTGCGGGCCGCGGTGTTGAGGAACCAGGCGCGCTGGTAGAACTCGGTGATGTCGCGGCTATCGAAGTACATGCCGCCGATCTGCCACTTGAACGGACCGTCGCCGTTGCTGGCGAGGCGCACTTCCTGGGTCCACTGATCGAGATCCGCGAGGCGGCCCATCGACTGGCCATAGCCGTTCGCAACGCCGCCGACCGGGAAGTCCGCCGCCGCGCCACCATCGGTGTCGCCGCGGCTGTAGCCCGACGAGGTCTCATAGGCGGTGATCGAGGTCAGCGTGACGCCTCCCAGATCGAAGCTGTTGTTCCACGACATGCCGTAGGTGTCATAGTCCTGCGGATTGTCCATCGCCTCGTCGAAGCGGACCGTGGTGCGCGAGACGTTGCTGACGTCGTTCGAGCCCTTCTTCAGCGCCTGGCGCAGGAACAGGGTCGAGGTGCCGTTATAGTTGCGCATGTGCGCCGAGAAGAGCGAGGTCCAGTCGGCGGTCGGCTCGACCAGCAGCTGCACGCGCACGTCGCGCTCGTCGAAGCCGCCCATCGCGTTCTTGCGCGGGGTCTTCGTGCCGTCGGCGCTCGGGCCGGCATAGGCATTGTCGACATAGTCGTCGCGGTGCTGGAACAGGCCCGACACGCGGATCGCGACATTGTCGGCCAGCGGGCCGCCGATGCCGGCGTCGAGGCTCACGCTGCCATAGCTGCCATAGCTCGCCGTGCCGCGCGCATCGAAGCGATCGAGCGTCGGGCGGACGGTGTCGAACTTGACGATACCGGCAGTGGTGTTGCGGCCGAACAGCGAACCCTGCGGGCCACGCAGCACTTCGACGTGATCGAGGTCATAGACCGGGTTCGACTTGAGCACGACATGCTCGAGCACCACATCGTCCTGGATGATCGACACGGGCTGCGAGGCGCCCAGGTAGAAGTCGATATTGCCGAGGCCACGGATGTAGAAGCGCGGGAAGATGCGGCCGGTGGTCGTCTCGGCGTAGAAGCTCGGCACCTTGCCCGAAAGCGAGAGCAGCGTGTCGTCGCCGGCGGCGGTGAAGTCACGCGCGTCCTGGCCGCCGATCACCGCGACCGAGACCGGGGTGTTCTGCAGCGTTTCCGGGCGGCGCTCGGCGGTGACGACGATCTCGGTGGTCGCTTCGTCTTCGACGGCGGCGGCGGGAGCCGTGGCGTCCTGCGCCTGGGCGGTGCCGCCAAGGACGAGCGCGCCGAATGCCGCGCCCAGGAAAAGAGCAGACTTGGTGATGCCAGTCTTCATGAGATTGTTCCCTGCTGTGCGTCCAACGCGCAGCAGCGGCCACGTCCCCGATCGGAGTCGTGCCGTCGTCGCGCCGGACATTTCTCGTTATCGAGGGGCTTGCCTGCCCCTTCCGAGGCGGCGGTTAGGATTGGATTGTGTACGAACTGTGACAATCATCTACGATTTTTCGCAACTGCAGCATTCGTGCAACGCAATCGCAGATACGCCGGGAAATCAGCCTGCCTGAACGGCCTCGATCGCGGCGATGGCCTTGGCGTAGCGCTCCTCGTCCTGACCCGAGACCAGCGCCCAGCGCACCCCGCGCCGCTCCAGCTCGGCCTTGCTCAGCTCGAAGAATTTCCGCCGCAGCTCCTCGGTGCCGAACATGCGGGTGCCGTCGGGGCGCCAGGGCATGTCGATATCGAACAACAGGTAGAAATCGGCGGTGCCCTGCCACTCGTCGAACCAGGGATCCCGCTCGCCGAACAGCATGTCCGCCCACACCGCCGTCATCAGCGGATCGGTGTCGAGGATCAGCGGCGTCATCCCGGCCGCGAGGAGGGTGCGGGTGCCGGCGTCGTGCGTCTTGGCGATCTCGAGCAGGTCGCGCATCGTGAACGCGATACCGCGCGCCTCGGCATATTCGCGGCCATATTCGTCCACCACCTCGCCGCCGAGATACTCGGCGATGCGCGGCGCCAGCGTCGACTTGCCGGTGCTCTCGGGCCCGTGGAGACAGATGGTGCGCAGCTTCATTTTCTTGCCCTCAGCCAATCGACCAACCCCCACCCGGACAGAACCAGGAACACGCCATAGAGCCCGGCGGTGAGCCACAGTCCCTTCACGGCGAACAAAGGGACAGCCAGTAAATCTACAAGGATCCAGAGGACCCAGCATTCCCAGTTGCGCCGCGACTGGAGGATTTGCGCGGCGATGCTGAGCACCGCGATGCTGCCGTCCCACCAGGGCCAGGCCGCGTCGGTCAGCCGGTGCATCATGGCGCCCCAGAGCGCGATCACGACGGCCGCGCCGATCGCCCAGCCGCCGCGCGCCGGCCAGCCCAAGGTCTCGACCACGACTTCGCCGCTTTCCCCGCGCGAACGGGCCCAGTTCCGCCAGCCATAGAGATTGACCGCGAAGAAGAAGAGCTGGAGCAGCGAGTCGCTGTAAAGCTTCTCGTGGAAGAAGATCCACGCATAGAGCGCGACCATCGCCAGCGCGAACGGGTAGTTCCAGATGCTGCGCCGGACGACCAGCACGATGTTGATCAGGCCCAGCAGGCTGGCAGTCGCTTCGATCGGGCTCACGGTTACGGCCTAGCAACAAGTTGCGCCCGACGTCGAGAGGCTTGCCCTCCCCCCGCTTGCCGCTACGGTAAGCGCCTAGATCGCGGGAGGAGAGGCCCATGCGTCATGTCGCGGTGATCGGTTCCGGGCCGGCAGGCTATTACACTGCCGAAGCCTGCCAGAAGGTATTTGGCGACCAGGTTCGGGTCGACATCCTCGATCGCATGCCGGTGCCCTTCGGGCTGATCCGCACCGGCGTTGCCCCCGATCACCAGTCGATCAAGGGCGTCTCCCGCCGGTACGAGGCGGTGGCGCTGACCGACAATGTGCGCTTCGTCGGCAATGTCACCATCGGCAAGGACGTGTCGATCGACGAGCTGCGCGAGCTGTACGACGCGGTCGTCCTCGCCACCGGCGCGCCGCACGACCGCAAGCTGGAGATACCGGGAGCGGAGCTGCCGGGCGTGACCGGATCGGCGGCGTTCGTCGGCTGGTATAACGGCCATCCCGACTATGCGGGCCTCAATCCGCCGCTCGACGGGCCAGCCGTGGTGATCGGCAACGGCAATGTCGCGCTCGATGTCGCCCGCGTGCTCGCCAAGGCCGAGGACGAGCTGGAGGCGTCGGACGTCGTCGCCCATGCGCTCGATTCGCTGCACGGCTCCAAGGTGCACAGCATCACCCTGCTCGGCCGCCGCGGGCCGCACCAGATCGCGATGACCCCCAAGGAACTGGGCGAGCTGGGCGAACTGGGCCACGCCACGCCGGTGGTCGACCCGGCCGATTTCCCGCCGGTGGAGGAGGACGGCGCACTCGATCCCGGCCAGCGGAAGTCGGTCGGCCATCTGCGCCGATTCGCGCTGGGCATGCCAGACAAGCCGATTCGCATCGTCTTCGATTTCTTCGCCATGCCGATCGCGATCGAGGGCGACGGCAAGGTCGAGCGGGTGATCGTCGAACGCACCGCGCTGGGCCTGGACGGCAGCGCGCACGGCACGGGCGAGACCTATGCCATCCCCGCCAGCCTGGTGGTGAGCTGCATCGGCTATCGCACCCCGCCGATCGAGGGCGTGCCCTATGACGACAAGTCCGGGCGATTCGCGAATATCGACGGGCGGGTGCTGCCCGGCCTCTATGCGGTGGGCTGGGCGCGGCGCGGCCCGACGGGGACGATCGGCACCAACCGCCCGGACGGCTTCCACATCGCCGAGAAGATCGCCGAGGACATCGGCGAGGGTGCGGGCAAGCCCGGCCGCCCCGGCCTGGATGCCCTGCTGGAGGCGCGAACGGTGGAGCCGGTGACCTTCCGCGACTGGCTGAAGATCGACGCCGCGGAGATCGCCGCGGCCCGCATCGGGGCCCCCCGCGAGAAGTTCGTTTCGGTCGATGCGATGATGGACGCGCGGAAAAGCTGATTCAGTGGCTTGCGTGACTCAAATAGCGTGGTTATAGGCGCCCCCTCGCAGTCGGGGTTCGCCCCGGAGGCGCCGGTCGGGGAATAGCTCAGCCTGGTAGAGCACTGTCTTCGGGAGGCAGGGGCCGGAGGTTCGAATCCTCTTTCCCCGACCATTTTAATTCCCGCTAAATCAGCACTTTAAGCGAAGTGACCACCAGGGGTCACGGAGCGCTTGGGTGCGCCTTCATCTGCTGCTAGGCGCCCGCGCATGCTTTCCTTCCGCGACATCACCATCCGGCTTGGCGGCCGTGCGATCATCGAGAACGCTTCTGCGGCGATCCCGCCCCGCGCCCGCGTCGGTTTCATCGGCCGCAACGGCGCCGGCAAATCGACGCTGATGAAGGCGATCGCCGGGATGATCGAGACCGACAACGGCTCGGTTGACATCCCGCGCCAGGCCCGGTTCGGCTATCTTCGCCAGGACGCGCCGAGCGGCCAGACCAGCGCCTTCGACACCGTGCTCGAAGCCGATGTCGAACGTGCCGCGCTGCTGCTCGAGGCCGAGACGCAGGACGATCCCGACCGGCTGGGGCATATCTACGAACGGCTCGACCAGATCGACGCCTATGAGGCCCCTGCCCGCGCCGGACGGATCCTGAAGGGCCTGGGCTTCGACGACGCGATGCAGGCGCGGCCGATGGACAGCTTCTCGGGCGGCTGGCGGATGCGCGTGGCGCTCGCCTCGCTGCTGTTCCTCAACCCCGACATCCTGCTGCTCGACGAGCCGAGCAACCACCTCGACCTCGAAGCGGTGATGTGGCTCGAGGGCTTCCTGCGCGCCTATCGCGGGACGATCCTGCTGATCAGCCATGAGCGCGACCTGCTCAACAATGTCGCCGACCATATCCTCCACCTCGATCGCGGCCAGACCACGCTCTATGTCGGCGGCTATGACGCGTTCGAGCGGCAGCGGGCCGAGCGGATGGCGCAGCAGGCGGCGGCGCGCGAGAAGCAGGTCGCCGAGCGCGAGAAGCTGCAGGCGTTCGTCGATCGCTGGCGGGCCAAGGCGAGCAAGGCCAAGCAGGCGCAGAGCCGCGTCAAGGCGCTGGAGCGGATGCAGCCGATCGCGGCGGTGGCCGAGGATCCGAGCATGCGCTTCGACTTCCCCAATCCACAGGGCCTGCGCCCGCCGCTGCTGACGCTCGACCATGCCGCGGTCGGCTATGAGGAAGGCAAGCCGATCCTGTCGCGGCTGGGGCTGCGGCTCGATCCCGACGACCGGATCGCGCTGCTCGGCCGCAACGGCAACGGCAAGACCACGCTCGCCCGGATGATCGCCGGCGAGCTGCCGGTGATGGCCGGCGAGATGACCACCGCCACCAAACTGACGGTCGGCTATTTCACCCAGTACCAGGTCGAGGAGCTCGATCCCGACGCCACGCCGGTGGAGACGATGGGCCGGGTGATGAAGGCCGCGACGCCGGTGCAAGTGCGCAACCAGCTGGGCCGCTTCGGTTTTTCGGGCGACAAGGCGCTGACCAAGGTCGGCAAGCTTTCGGGCGGCGAGCGCGCGCGACTGGCGCTGGCGCTGGTCACCCATAACGCCCCGCACCTGCTGATCCTCGACGAACCGACCAACCACCTGGACGTCGACACTCGCGAGGCGCTGGTCCAGGCGCTCGCCGAGTTCAAGGGCGCCGTGGTGCTGGTCAGCCACGACCGGCACATGCTCGAACTGGTCGCCGACCGGCTGTTCCTAGTCGATGGCGGCACCGCCCGCGAATATGATGGGACGATCGAGGACTATGCGGCCTTCGTCGTCTCGGGCAAGCCGGTGCCCGGCAGCCCCGGCGCGTCGGGCGACAAGAAGGAAGAGCGACGCGCCGCCGCCCAGGCGCGCGAAGCCTCGACCGGGTTGCGCAAGGCGGTGAGCGACGCCGAGGATGCCATCGCCAAGGCACAGAAATCGCTGGCGGAAATCGACACGGCACTGGCCGGCAAGCCGCCCAAATGGCTCAAGACGCTGTCGATGGGCGACCTGATGAAGCGGCGCGGCGAGGTCGAGGCGCAGCTGGAAGAGGCCGAGGCGACCTGGCTGCGGGCAACCGAGACGCTGGAATCGGCGAACTAGACACTTCCAGTCGCCGATGTTGGCAAAGGTTGCGCGCCGCGCGGTGTTGCGCGCGCGGTTTTCGATATGGTTCGCGGTGTGCGGACGCGGTGCATCTGCATACGCTTCCATGCGCGAATGTTTGCGCGGGTTCCCTGACGGTTCAAAGAGCGGCCCTTGCGGGACGCTGGAACATTAGCGGAACATGCGCGTGTAGGACAGGTAATTCGTCACCCCGGCGAAAGCCGGGGTGACGGATCGTCCCCGTTACTTCTTCGCCACCCATTTGTCGTAGGTCGCCAGGGCCTTGGCCGGGCCGTTATTGTACCAGCTATAGCCGTTGCGGCGCTCGGCGCTGAGTTCGTTCACATCCGTATGGATCGTACGGTCCCGGTCGCCGAAGATGGGCTTGCCGGTCTGGATATCATAGTAGCGCGACCAGATCGGGCCGGCGCCGGGCCTGGCGACGAGCTTGCGGCCGTCCGGCCCCTTTTCGAACACGAAGCCCTGAATCGCGTGCGCCTTCAGCCAGTTGACCCCGTCCGCCACCGCCGCGTCGACCGAGGGCGAGCGCCCCGCCTGCTTCATCAGGAAGACCAGGAGGTCGGCGCTCTCATCCGAGGACAGTGCGACTGGTTCGAAGTTCCGGGCGCCCGCCGGCGCCAGGGTGAGCGCGTCATGCTGCTGGCCCCACACCGTGCGCTTGCCGTCGATAACCACCTGAGTCTTGAGAATCAGCTGGATCGCCTTGTTGCAGGCAGCTTTGGCTTCCAGAGCGAGCTGGTCCGATACAAAGGCGTAATCGCCCTGGTGGCGCGCCACCTCGGCCAGCACGCCCACCACCGACGAGAGCGCATCGTCGTTGAAAGTGAGCGCATCGTGATATCCGCCCTGGAGCGGATAGACCTGGGGCCAGCCGCCATTGGGAAACTGGGCGTTCAGCAGGTAGCGTATGCCCTTGAGGAAGCTCTCGCGATAGGCATTGCCCTCGGCGCCCGGCGCGGCGGCCTGGGCGCGGGCGAGGAAGCGCAGCTCGGTGGTGGTGGCGTTGTTGTCGATCGTGCCGACATAGCTCCAATTCTCGTCCGACATGTCGGACTTCGCATTGGCCGGCAGCTTCTCGATCGGCACATAATGCTCGCCGCGCGCGCGGACCGGGCCGGTGCGATCGACATTCTTGCCCCAGCCGCCGGCAGGCGTCTGGAAGCTGACGATATTGTCGGCGACATGGCGCGCATCGGCACCCGCATACCAGCCGGCCGGCTTGTCGAGCGGCATGCCGCTGCCGCCCGAAGGACCGGTGGGCGGCGATACGGGCGTGGGCAAGGTGCCGTCGGCGCGCTCGGCTGCGAGCGCGGCCTTATCGGCCTCCATCAGCCCGACCGACTTGTCGAGATAGACGTTCCAGGCGCGCTGCTGGCCGATCGGCAGCGTCGCGATCCGCGCATGCGTGATCGGCTCGGCCGGCGTCATCTTGCCGATTACTTCGACCGCGGCATATGCCACCGGTGTCATCGCTGCAGCTGCGAACAGAGCGATCTTTGCGATACGAATCATGTCCCCTCCCGATTTTGGTATTGGGCGGAGGATAGCGCGCTGTGGGTTTGGGTAAATCCCCCTCCGTCATCCCGGCGAAAGCCGGGATCTCGTGCGGCTCCTTCCTTGCGCCTTCGCCTGAGATCCCGGCTTTCGCCGGGATGACGCCTGGGTGGTGTCCGGGGACGGAGTCCAACGAAAAACGGGCGAGGGGTTGCCCCCTCGCCCGCCCTTCATGACCCCGAACTGACGCGCCTACTCGTAGCGCAGGGCATGAACCGGATTGGTGCGCGCCACGCGGATGGCGTGGGCACCGATGGTGAGCACCGCGATCGCCAGCGCGAGCAGGCTGGCGCCGATGAACGGCACCGGAGTGAGCGAAATGCGGGCATCGAAGGCGTTGAGGAACTCGCGCATCAGCCACCAAGCCACCGGCCAGGCGATGATGTTGGCGATCACCACCGGGCGGGTGAACTGCCAGACGAGCAGCCGGGCGATGTCGCTGGTGCGCGCGCCCAGCACCTTGCGGATGCCGATCTCCTTGGTCCGCCGCTCCGCCGTGAAGGCAGCCAGACCGAACAGGCCGAGACAGCCGATCACCACCGCGAGGATCGCGAACATGCCGAACATCTGCGCCCGGGCATCGAGCTTCTCATAGGCACGGGCGATGATGTCGTCGGCCAGCGTGGCATCGAAGGGCAGATCGGGGGCGTAGCGGCGCCAGACCTGCTCGATGCCCGCGCGGACCGTGCGCGGATCGCCGTGGAAGCGCGCGACCAACCAGTTCACATTATGCTTGTCGAGCAGGTACATGGTCGGCTCGATCGCGGCACGGACGGTGCGGAAGCGGACATCGGCGACGACACCGATGATGGTGAGGTTCATCATCCCCCCATATTCGTCCTTCACGCCGTAGCGGATCGTCTTGCCGATCGCGTCCTGAGCGGTCTTGAAGCCGAGGCGCTTCACGCCGCTCTCGTTGATGACGATATGCCCGCCGCGCGCGACCAGCGCCCGCTCGGCCGCCGGATCCTCCGGCACCGGGGTGGTCATGTCGTCGGCGGGCCGCTCGTCGAACACCCGGCCCGCAATGGTGCGGATCTGCATGGTGGGGAAGAAGCCGGCATCGACGCCGTAGATGCCCATATCCACGGGATCCTCGCGCCCCGGCACGACCACGCCGGTGGTGGAGGACTGGCCAGTGATGACGCCGATCATCGTGCGGCCACTGGATTCCACGCCGGGGACCTGCGCGATCGCGCGGGTGAGCGCATCGGCCTGGGGCTCGAGGATGCGGGAGCCGACACCGGCGAGCTGGATCAGGCCAGCACGCTTGTATCCCGGATCGAGCGAGCGCGCGTAGACATTCTGGGCATAGATCACCGCGGTGCAGATGATCAGGCCGATTGAGACGGCGAACTGGATCACCACCAGCGCGCTGCGCAGCCGGCCGGAGCCTTCCGCGTCGGACGCCGACTTGTTCGCCTTGAGCACACGGGCCGGCTGGAAGCGGGAGAGATAGAAGGCCGGATAGAGGCCACCCGCCGCGCCGACGAGCAGCACCAGGCCGATCATCGGCAGGATCAGCCCGCCATGACCGAAATAATGCAGCTCGAGATCGGCATCGAGGAAGTTGCCGAACCAGGGCAGCGCGATCTCGACCACCGCCAGCGCGAGCAACATCGCGATCGTGGCGAGCAGCACCGATTCACCGAGGAACTGGGCCATCAGCTGCCGGCGCGTGGCGCCGAGGACCTTGCGCAGCGCCACTTCGCGGGCGCGCTGGCTGGCGCGGGCAGTGGCGAGGTTGGTGAAGTTGATGCAGGCCATGGCAAGGATCAGCAGCGCGATCACCGCGAAGGTGGCGATAGTCTGCACGTCGTTGCCCGGCGCCATCCCGGAACCGGTGGCACGGCCGAGATGCACATCGGGTGCCGCGACCAGGGCAAAGGTGCGCTCGTCACCGGCATTTACCTTCTTGCCGTTGAAGGTCTCGTCCGGGATGTTGCGCTTTTCCCAGGCGTCCATCTGGTTGTTGAGCGTGGCGACATCGGTGCCCGGGCGCAGCTTCACATAGACCCAGCCCGAGGTCCAACCCCAGCTGGTGAGATAGCCATTGTCTTCCGGGAACATGCTGGGGAAGTCGGCACGGGCGAACATCTTGCCGGTCAGGTGCGACTTCTTCGGGACGTCCTTGAACACGCCGGTGATGCGATAATCGTCCTTCCGCCCGGCGGTGAGCAGCGTCACCGTGCGGCCGACGACATTCTTCGTGCCGAAGATCCGGACCGCTTCCGACTCGCTCATCACCACGGTGCCCGGGCGCGAGAGCGCCTTGCTGTCGCCCTGGGCCATCGGCAGCGCGATCGTGTCGAGGAAGGCACTGTCGACCAGTCGCCCGTCATCGACGACCGTTGCCTGGCCATCCTTGATCAGGGTGAGCGGCGGGCCGCCCATATAGGTGGCGCTCTCGATCTGCGGGAAATCCTTGAGCAGCGCCGCCTTGGTCACATAGGGCGCGCCCTGGTTCTGGAACTTGTCGCCGTTGGTCTTGCTCTCATAATAGACCTGGAGCTGATAGGTGCGCTTCGCATCGGGCAGCCAGTCGTCATAGCTGCGCTCATACTGGACGTAGAGCAGGATCAGCAGGCAGGCGGCCAGGCCGATCGCCAGCCCGAACAGGTTGATGAAGGCATAGGTGCGGTTCTTCGCGAGCGCGCGCAGGCCGACCGTCAGATAATTGCGCCACATGGGCTTTCTCCCCCTTTTCGATCAGGCCGCGCGGCGGCGTTCCTGGAGGACGCGGCCGTCGAGCATCGAGACGATGCGGCCGGCATAATCGGCATGCGCGGGCGAGTGGGTGACCATCACGATCGTCGAGCCCTCGGCATTCAGCGTCTGCAGCATGTGCATCACTTCCTCGCCATGCTGGGTGTCGAGATTGCCGGTCGGCTCGTCCGCCAGGATCAGCTTCGGGCTGGCGACGAGCGCGCGGGCGACGGCGACGCGCTGCTGCTGGCCGCCCGAGAGCTGGCTGGGGCGATGCTTGGCGCGGTGGGCGATGCCGGTACGGTCCATCACCTCGTCCACCCGGCGCTTCCGCTCGGCGGCGGGGACGTTGTGATAGAGCAGGGCGAGCTCGACATTGTCGCGGACGCTCAGCTCGTCGACCAGATTGAAGCTCTGGAAGATGAAGCCGATATTCTCCTTGCGGACATCGGCGAGCTTGCTCTCGGAGAGCCCCGCGACTTCCTGGCCGTTGAACAGATAGGATCCCGAGGACGGGCTATCGAGCATGCCGATCATGTTGAGCAGGGTCGACTTGCCGCAGCCCGAGGGGCCCATGATCGCGACGAACTCGCCCTGGGCGATTTCGAGGTCGATCGCGTCGAGCGCCGTCGTCTGCACCGTGTCGGTGCGGTAGACCTTGGAGAGTTCGCGCATCTGCAGCATCGGATTCCCTTTCTGGTTCGTCATTTGGTGAGGTCCAGGCGCGTCTTGTCGGTGAGGCCGGTATAGGGCGAGGTGATCACCCGCTCGCCGGGTTCGAGGCCGTCGAGCACCTCGATGAAATCGCTGTTGCGGCGGCCGAGGCGGACGTTGCGCTTCTCCGCGCTGCCGCCGCCGGGGGCGACCACGAACACCCAGGCGCCGCCGGTATCGCTGTAGAAGGCCCCGTTGGGGATCAGCAGCGCCGGGGCGGAATCGCCGAGCGTGAGGCGGGCCTGCATCGTCTGGCCGCGCTGGAGCTGGGGCGGTTCGCCGTCGGTGAACTGGAGATCGACCTGGAACTGGCCGTTCTGCACCTGGGGATAGATCTTGGTGACCTTCGCGCCGTAGCGCTTGCCGTTCCAGTCGAGCGCCGCCTTCTGGCCGATCTGGACGCGACCGAGATAGAATTCGTCGACGCCGGCGATCAGCTTGTTGCGGCCGGGGCTGTCGATCTGGCCGACGCGCTCGCCACGGCCGAGCGACTGGCCGACCTGGACCGAGAAGCCCGAGAGCTGGCCGGCGACCGGCGCGCGCAGCTGGAGCGCATCGAGATTGGCGCGGGCGATGGCGAGGCCGGACTGCATCGACTTCGCCGCCTGTTGCTGCTGGGTGAGCTGGCTGCCCTGGAGACGGGCATCGGTGCTCTGGCTGCGCTTGAGGGCCGCCAAGTTGCGCTGGCTCAGTTCGTAATCGGCCTCGGTATCGGCGAACTGCTTGCCCGAGACGAAGCCCTTGTCGGCGAGCGGCTTTTCGCGCTCATATTGGCGGCGGGCCTTCTCATAGGCGGTCTGTGCGGCGAGCACGGCGCGCTCGTTGGAAAGCTGGGTCTGGGCCAGCGACAGCTCCTGGCTGCGCATGTTGTTGATCTGCTGCTCGACTTCGGTCTGGCGGGCGAGCGTGGAGAGCTGGAGCTCGGCGTTCGACAGCAGCGCGATCGGCTGGCCGGCGGCGACGGTGGCGCCGTCCTCGACCAGCATCTTCTCGACCCGGCCGCCCTCGACCGCGTCGATATAGACGGTCAGCAGCGGCGTAACGCGGGCACGCAGCGGCATGAAATCGTCGAAGGTGCCGCGCGTGACATTGGAGATGGTCACGCGGTCCATCGTCACGGTCTGGCTGACGCCCGACGGGGCGAACCACCAGAAGGCAGCAGCGGCCAGCGCGGCGGCGACCACGCCGAGCGCGACCTTGAGGCGCGTGGAGAGCGCGCGCTTCTCGACCACCTGGTCCATCCCGCTGCCCGAGACGGCGCCCGCCTTTTCCTTCTGCATCCGTAGCACTGTCATGCCCCCAATCCTCGCAAGTGCCGTGCCAGCCCCGCTCCCTCGGGCCGAGGATCGGCGGCGGCGTGGCAAGTGTTCGATTTCGGACAGGCGCGTCCGGAATCGAACGCTATCCGTAACGATGTGATGCCGAGCCGAAGCACGGCATGGCCGCCGGCGCCGTCCATGCGGAGATCGATCCCCAGGGGTGCGCGGGGCAGGCACAGGAGGAGGATCGTCACCGCGATCACCGCTCCCTTGCGCATTCCCCCTGCCGACCGCTGCACGATTTTCCTCCGCCGGCGGATGCGCCGTTCATCCCAGTGTCAGCATGTCCCGTGCCAATTGCGCTTTCGGGGGGACCGTGGCTTGGCACGCAATTTGATTGTCCGGTTCCGCACAGTAACTGTACGGGAGTGGGCAGCATGGGCGATCCGGAATTCGATTTCTGCGTCGTGATCGACGACGACGACGATATCCTGATGGCGTCGCGGCTGTTGCTGCGGCGGCTGTTCAAGGATGTCGAGGCGGTGCGCAGCCCCGACGAGGCGCTGCCGCTGGTACAGGCGCGCACGCCCGACGCGGTGCTGCTCGACGCGAACTTCGCGCGCGGCGCTACGGACGCGAGCGAGGGACTGGCCTTTCTCGACAAGCTGCTCGCGGTCGATCCCGAAATGGTGGTGGTGATGATTACCGCGCATGGCGGGGTGCAGGTCGCGGTCTCGGCGATGAAGCGCGGGGCGACCGACTTCGTCTCCAAGCCCTGGTCGAACGAGAAATTGCTGGCGACCGTGCGCACCGCCGCTTCGCTGCGCCGCTCGCGCAAGGCGGTGAGCGGCGGGGCTGCCGCCCCTGCCCCGGCTGCGCAGGCGGGCGCCTCGCCCCTGCTCGGCGGTTCGCCCGCGATGGCGCGGGTGCATTCGCTGATCAGCCGCGCCGCGCCGACCGACGCGAATGTGCTGGTGCTTGGCGAGAACGGCACCGGCAAGGAGCTGGTCGCGCGCGAGCTGCACCGCCAGTCACTACGGGCGAACCAGGTGATGCTCACCGTCGACCTGGGCGCGGTGAGCGAGGAGCTGATCGACAGCGAACTCTTCGGCCATGTGAAGGGCGCCTTCACCGACGCGCGGACCGACCGGGTCGGCCGTATCCAGGCGGCGGACGGGGGCACGCTGTTCCTCGACGAGATCGGCAATCTGCCGCTGCGGCTGCAGCCCAAGCTGCTCACCGTGCTCGAGCAGCGCCAGGTGACACCGGTGGGCGCCAACAAGCCGGTGCCGGTCAATATCCGTGTGATCGCCGCGACCAACCTCCCACCCGAGAAGCTGCGCGACGAGAGCCATTTCCGGCAGGACCTGCTGTTCCGCCTCAACACGGTGGAGATCGACCTTCCGCCGCTGCGCGACCGCCGCGAGGACGTGCCGCAGCTGATCGAGCATTATCTCCAGCACTACGCCAGGCGCTATGGCCGGCCGGTGCCGCAGCTCAGCCCGGCGGCGCGGATGGCGCTGCTCGACCATGACTGGCCGGGCAATGTCCGCGCGCTGCGCCACGCGCTGGAGCGCGCTGTGATCCTGGCGCGCGAAGAGGCGCTGGAGCCCGAGGACTTCGCGCTGGTCCGCGCGATGCCGCGCGTCGTGCCCGCCACCGCGATCACCCCGCCCCGCCCGCCCGGGCCGAGCGACGACCTCAACCTCGAGCGCGTCGAACGCCGGTTGGTCGAGGAGGCGCTGAAGAAGCACGGCTATAATATCTCGCTGGCCGCCAACGAGCTCGGCCTGTCGCGCGCCGCGCTCTATCGCCGGATGGAGAAGCATGGGCTTTGACCGGCGCTTCACCCTGGGCCTGATCGCCTGGATCGCCGCGCTGGCCGCGGCGGTGACGGCGGCCGTGCTGAGCTTCCTCACCCCCGGGCTGGGCGCCGCGCGGATCGTCGCGCTGCTGCTGGTCGCGGGCGCGCTCTGGGGGATGTGGCGGCTGGTGTCGCGCACCAATGTCGCGCTCGCCCGCTTCGTCGAGGCGCTGCGCTTCGACGACACCTCGGCCCGCTTCGGCGGCACCCATGGCGGCGGATTCGAGGCGCTGGGCGCGGCGCTGGACGGGGCGATGGACCGGCTGCGCGAGCGCCAGATGGCGAGCGCGGCGGAGATGCGCTTCCTCGAGGCGCTGGTCGACGACATGCCGGTGGCGCTGCTGACCATCGACGGCGAAGGCCATGTCGACCCGGCCAACAAGGCGGCGCGGCGGCTGTTCCGCGGCGCGCCGGGCACGCGGGCGGAGGATTATGCCGTCTATGGCGCGACCCTAGCAAAGCGGCTGGCGGGCGGCGATGCGGCCGAGGAGATCCTGCTGCTGGCGATCGAGGGGCGGACGCAGCGCGTGCTGGTCCGCTCGGGTACGCTGGAGCGGCTCGGCCGCAGCATCCGCGCGGTGACGGTACAGCCGATCCAGGGGACGCTGGATGCCGTGGAAATGGCGGCGCAGACCGACCTGGTGCGCGTGCTGACGCATGAGATCCTCAACTCGCTGACCCCGGTGACCTCGCTGGCGGCGACGGCGGCGGACCTGCTCGACGATCCCGAACTGGCAGGCAACCCGCGGATCGGCGATGCGCGGGCGGCGGTCTCCACCCTCGCCCGGCGCGCGCATGGGCTGGGGCATTTCATCGAAGCCTATCGCGCGGTGGCGCACACGCCGGAGCTGCAGCGCCAGACCTTCGCCGCCCAGCCCTGGGCCGAGGAACTGGGCCGCATCTTCGCGGCACGCGAGCCCGAGGTGCCGCTGGATATCGAGGTGACTCCAGCGCGGCTGGCGCTGGAGGCCGATCCGGACCTGCTCGCCCAGGTGCTGATCAACCTGCTCCAGAACGCGGCGCAGGCGATGGCCGGCCAGGACCGCCCGCCCCGCCTCGCGCTGCGCCTCTTCGCCGACCGCGAGGCACTGGTGATCGAAGTGGAGGACAATGGCCCCGGCGTACCCGAAGGACTGCGCCAGGACGTGTTCCTGCCCTTCTTCACCACCCGCGCGACCGGGACGGGCGTGGGGCTGAACCTCGCGCGGCAGATCGTGGTGGCGCATGGCGGGAGCATCGATGTGGGCGATGCTGTGGGTGGCGGGGCGGTGTTCCGGATTTTGATTTAGGATAGGCTTATCAATCGCCTACCCTGTGTCGGCAGTGGTGTTGAGACAAGGTACATTCAGAGCTGATAGGAACCGTGGATGCACCAAATTGAAATGAGCTCGCGATGGGGCGCACAACTCGAGGGCTCGTGCGCCGACCTCAAAAAGGCGAGACGCTTTCTGAACGGTTCCATCCGAACACCAGCGTCTCATTTTGTGCTAATGTACGGCGATGTCCCCGTATTGGGGACGAGCAGATGGGACGAATACGAAAGCCCGGATGCCGTGTACCAATCAGCTGTCACCGAGTTGGCCACAATTCGCGCAATGATCGATCTCATAGAAGGCTGTGCCCAGCTAGAAGCTGGCACAATCTATGAGTTTCAGACCTCCACGAATGTCAGGATGTGGCGTAAAGTTAACGCTCAGGTGTTCATACCCGGCCCCGAAAAGCCTGCAGAGGATTTCGCCATTATGCTCGCACAGCTTCGCCACCGGCCGAAGATCGAGCAGATTTTGAACATCTTGGTTGCCGAACCCTCGTGGCCCGAAATCTATCGTGGGTACGAAGCGTTGAGGGACACATTTGGAAACGAGAACGGCCTCAAACGCATTTTCCCGAATGAATTTGCACGTATCGAGCGGCTGCGACGAACCGCTAATGAATACCGACATTTCGATGTCAAAGCCAAAACACCCGACCCAATGCCGTATCTTGAAGCCGTCGCTTATCTCAAAGAGTTAGTGAGGCGAGCAATTTCCACCATAGAGCCCTCACCATATACCGGGCCAAGAGAGTTAGAGATTTCGTTTTCGGAATATAATGCCCCCACCAACGGGGTCACTCACCTAAACAATCTGGTTCTCACCGAAGCCAACCACAATAAGATTCCCGTCGATCAACAATGAACCGGTAAATGGGTTTACCTGTAGTCCGCCGAAGCCCATTGACTGCCCTACCGCCCCGCCACAAACCCCGGCGCATCCGGCGGCACGCTTGCCCCGCGCCACCTCTCCACCACGCCCACCGCAATCTTGCCGTCCTGGCGCAGCACGCGCTGGATCAGCACCGCGGCCTGCTGGCTGGTGCTGCCGATCGTCGCGCGGGTGCGGACCCAGAAGGTGTTGGAGCGGAAGCCGGTGCCCCAGGGGAGCGACAGGTTTAGGTCGCCCAGGTCCTTGAGGGTGAGCTTGCCGTTGCGGGCGCGGATCTCGGCGAGGCGCTGGGCGGCGAGCGGGTCTCTGAACAGGACCTGCAGCATCTCGGGACCAGCTGCGTTGAGGTTGATCGCGGTGGTACCGGGCAGCGCCGTCACCAGTTGCTCGAGCCGCGCGGTCGCCTGGGGCTCGAGGCCGGCCATGCGCAGCGGGCGGATATCGGTGACGGGCCCATAGAGGCGGACATAGGTGACCGCCTTGACCACGTCCTCCGCCGACAGGCCGACATCCTTGGCAATCATCTGGAACAGCACGATCGCGCCGGCATCGCCGCCCCGCAGCATGTTGAGGTTGAAGCGCCCCTCGGCATCGGCGATCGCGAGATCGAAACTGCCGCCCTCGATCGGGGCGGCGCTTTCGGAGAGCTTCGCCCAGGGCTCGGTCTGGTTGTCCTCATTGGGGGCGGCAACCATGTCGCGGCGGAGGGCGACCACGGCGGAGAGCTCGCCGCCGCGGACAACGGCCAGGGCACGGGCCGCCTCGCGGGTGCGGAGGGCGCGATCGAGCGCGATTTCCTCGCGATTGATTAGCAATAGCACAAGTCCGGACGCGATCGCGACGAACATCAGCACGTTGACGAGGATCATCCCCGCTTCGTCTTCGCGGCGGCTCATGGCTTGGGATACTCCGCCTGATCGGGAAGCGTGACGACGCGGCGCAGCGCGCCCGGCGTGCCGCCCGGACCGGTCGCCTGGAGGGCGATCTCGATCGCGCGGGGCCATTTGTCCTTGTCTTCCTCGCGCATCGGCCAGCGCGGGCTCCAGGCGGTGCCGTCGAAGAAGCGCCAGCGGACATTGGCGACGCCGCCGATCACGGTCTGCACCATCGCGCCCGAGCCGCGGACGAGATTGCCGTTGGCGACCGAATATTGGAGCGGCACCGCCGGCCCGCCGAAACCGGGCGCGGCGCGGGTGAAGCTGAGCTTCTCGCCGCCGCCCTCGACGCGGCCGACCGAGATCTGGTCGATATCGCTCGACACGACGAACATCGCGCGCTGGAGGTCGGCGAGGCGATCGAGGCGCTTTTCGGTGCGCCCCTGGACCTTGATGATGCCGTCGACCAGCGCGAGGCCGGCGACGGCGATCAGCGCGAACAGGCCGAGCGAGATCATCAGCTCGATCAGGGTGAAGCCGGTTTCGCCCTCCCCTTCGTCGTCCCCGCGCAGGCGGGGATCCAGAGTCACGGGCGACGCCCTGCTTGACCCTGGCCCCCGGCTTTCGCCGGGGTGCTGGAGGAGGATGGTGCTGGCCACGACAATCCTAGGAACCCGAGCTCGACGCCACCGGGGTGTAACCGGTCGGGCCGGCGACGACGATCGCGAAGTCGCGGGCGACCGAGCCATCGGTGCGGAAGCGTACCGGGCCGGTAACGCCGTGGAAGCCCTTGGCGTCCATCAGCCCCTCGATGCCGAGGCGATTGTCGGCGCGCAGCGTGTTGGCGATGCCGGCGGCGTCATAGGCGAGCGCGGCGATCGTGCCGGGATCGCCGCCGTTGCGGGCCTGGAAGGCGCTGGCGAAGGTGCCGAAGGCGTTGGGATCCGGGCTGGCGAGCCAGGCGCCTTCGAGCGCGGCGAGCGCGGCCGGGCGGTTGTCGAGCCCTTGGAAGGTGCCGAGCAGCTGGATGCCGGTATCCTTGAGCGCACGGGCGGCGGCGAGGACGGTTTCGCCCGAGCCGGGAAGCAGCACCGCGTCGGGCGCTTCGCCCGGGCTGGGCAGCGGCTGGCCGGGCTTCACCTGAAGCACGGTGACGGTGATGCCGAGCTCGCCTTCGGCCTTGCCGGCAGCGAGCGCAGCGGCAGCGCTCCAGGGCGAGCCGTCATCGATCATCGTGACGGTCTTGATGCCGCGTGTGCGGGCATAGCGCAGGATCGCGGTGGTCACCTGCCCGGCGGTGATCCCGAAGATCCAGGTGCCGGGCGCGCGCAGCACGGAGTCGTTGCTGAACGCGATCACGGGGATGCGGCCGGCGATCGCGCTGGAGACGGCGGGGACTTCCTCCGCGCTGAGCGGGCCGAGGATCAGCGCGGGCTTGAGCTTGATCGCCTTGGCGGCCGCGGCAGCGGCACCGGCCGCGGTGCCGCCGGTGTCGAAGCTCTGCACATAGGCATTGTTTTCCGCGAGCAACGCCGCCTGCCGCATGCTAAGGCCCAGCCGCGCTCGCGGCCCCGTGAGCGGCAGCAGCAGGGCGATGGGGCGCTTGTCCTTCTTGTCCGCTGCGAAGACGACAGAGGGAAGCACGACCGATGCCGCTGACGCGACCAGCCCTGATTGCAGCGACTTCAGCAGGGACCGTCGATCCATTGCCGACTCTGGGAGGGGAAAGCGGGTCACGCCGGTCTATTATCCTCTTCGCCCTGATCGGCATAGGGGCGTATCTGCTCGCTTTGCTCGTGACGATGCCGGCGAGCGTGATCTTCCGGAACGCGCCGTGGCGTACCGGCGTGGCGGGCACGGTGTGGAACGGCGAAGTGGGTGTCGCGGGCGGCGCGACCTTCGCCTGGCACATGGCGCCACTACGCTCGCTGACCAGCCTGGCCTTTGCCGCCGACTGGAAGGCGACGGGGCCGGACACCGACCTGGGCGGGCAGATGCTCCAGCACCTCGGCGGACGGACGGTGCTCGACCATGTCAGCGGATCGGCAGATGCCAGCCTGTTCAAGGCGCTGCAGCCCAACCTGCCCTTCACCTGCAACCTGACGATGCAGGTGGAGATGCAGCGGATCGCGAGCGGTGGCGGGGCGCGGATGGCGGATGGCAAGATCACCACCGATCCGGGCAGCTGCCGGGCGAAGAGTGGCGGCGGACCGGTGGCGGTCCCTGCCCTGCTGATCACCGCCGAGCATGTCGGCGACCGCACGACGATCCGCGTCGCACCCTCGGCCCAGCGGATGAAGACGCTGATGACCGCGGTGCTCAGCGAGAGCGGCGCGCTGGAGATCTCGATGACTGCGGACGGTGCGGCGGTGCTGCCGTTCGTCGGGCTGCCCGCCGGGGTTACGGTGCAGGGGCAGATGTGACTCTACTGCTCCCCGGCGAAAGCCGGGGGAACAGCTAAGCAACTGGCTTAGAGCCCAACCAGGTTGTTGAGGTTGATGATCGGCAACAGGATCGCCAGCACCATCATCAGCACCAGCCCGCCCATCACCAGCAGCACCAGCGGCTCGACCAGCGCGACCAGGGTGGAGACGAGGGCGTCGAGCTCGCGCTGCAACTCGTCCGAGGCGCGGCCGAGCGCGGGGGCGAGCTTGCCCGAGCTTTCGCCCGAGGCGACGATCGCGACGAGCATCGAGGGGAAGACCCCCGCCTCGCTCATCGCGGCGCGCAGGCTGATGCCTTCCCGCACCCGGGTAGCGACGCCGATCGCCTTTTCGCGGACCCAGCGATTGGGCGTGACCGCGGCGGCGGCATGGAGCGCATCGACCAGCGGCACCGCACTGCCGACCAGCGTGGCGAGGCTGCCGGCGAAGCGGGCGGCACTAAGCTGGCGGCTGAACCGGCGGAACGGGCGCTTCTCCGAGAAGAAGCGATCGATGCGCAGGCGGTTGGCAGGCACGCGGGCCCAACGGAAGAAGACCAGCGCCGCCACGGCGATGCCGAGCAGCAGGTAGAGCCCGAAATTCTGGAGGAACCAGCTGACCGCGATCAACGCCCGGGTGAGGAAGGGCAGTTCGGCGCCGCGCGAGACGAACACCTTTACGATGTCCGGCACGATATAGACGAGCAGCAGCGCCATCATGCCGATCGACACCAAAGCCAACAGCGCGGGGTACATCAGGGCGAGCTGGAGCTTCTGGCCGTTCGCCTGGCGGTTCTCGACGAACTCGGCGAGGTGGTTGAGCACGTCGGGCAGCTTGCCCGAGGCCTCGCCCGCCGCGACCGAGGCGCGGTAGAATTCGGGGAAGGCCTTGGGATGCTGGGCCAGCGCGGCGGCGAAGCTGCGGCCGTCGAGGATCGCGGCGCGGACGTCGAGCAGGAGCGAGCTGGTCGCGGCCTGTTCGGACTGGGTGGCGACGAGGCGTAGTGACTCCTCGATCGCGATGTCAGAGCCTACCAAAGTCGCGATCTGGCGGGTGACGGTAGCCAGCGCCTTGGACGACAGACCGGCGCGGCGGAAACGGGGAAGCTGGATGCTGC
Source organism: Sphingomonas sp. OTU376 (assembly GCF_038440415.1). Classification (NCBI taxonomy): domain Bacteria; kingdom Pseudomonadati; phylum Pseudomonadota; class Alphaproteobacteria; order Sphingomonadales; family Sphingomonadaceae; genus Sphingomonas; species Sphingomonas sp. OTU376. The sequence continues at coordinate 21,941 of NZ_JASATQ010000017.1, forward strand.
CGAGGCTGGCGCCCTTCTCCGCTGCGACCTCGACCGAGAGCGGCAACAGCGCCTGCTCGCGAAGCATTGCGCGTGCGGCGGAGGGACTGGAGGCTTCGATGATGCCCTTCCGGGCGGCGCCGGTCTTGTCAGCCGCGCGATAGGCGTAAGCAGGCACTAGCGCTGCCTCGAATTACGCTGTTCCACGGCGAAAGCCGAAGCGCAGAGCCAAGCAGCATGTCGCGTGCAACCCTGGGCCCCGGCTTTCGCCGGGGAACAGATATTTGCTGGGACCGTGGTCACCCTTCGTCCCTCACCACCCGCGCGACTTCCTCGACGGTGGTCACACCGGCCTTCACCTTGGCGATGCCGTCGTCGAGCAGGCTGGGGTTCTCCTTGCGGGCATGGGCTTCGAGCTCGGCTTCGGAGGCGCCGTCGTGGATGAGCTTCTGGAACTTCTCGTCCACGGCGACGACTTCGTAGAGGCCGGCGCGGCCGCGATAGCCCTCGTCATGACACTCAGCGCAGCCGACCGCGCGCCAGACCTTCTTGCCGGGCTTGAGTGCGCCGCCGAGCAGGAGCGAATCCGCCTCGGTCGCCTCGTCGAGCCGAGCGCAGCTCGGGCAGAGCTTGCGGACGAGGCGCTGGGCGCAGAGGCCGACGACCATCGGAGCGAGAAGGTAACGCTCGACGCCCATGTCGATCAGACGGGTGACCGAGCCGACCGCGCTGTTGGTGTGGAGCGTCGAGAGCACGAAATGGCCGGTCATCGACGAGCGGACGGCGACCTGGGCGGTCTCCTGGTCGCGGATCTCGCCGACCATGATGACATCGGGATCCTGGCGCAGGATCGCGCGCAATCCCCGCGCGAAGGTCATGTCGGTGCGCGGATTGACCTGGGTCTGGCCGATGCCGGCCAGCTCATATTCGATCGGATCCTCGACCGTCATGATGTTGCGCTTGCGGTCGTTGAGCTTGTTGAGCGCTGCGTAGAGCGTGGTCGTCTTGCCCGAGCCGGTGGGGCCGGTGACGAGCAGCATGCCGTGCGGGCGCTCGAGCAGGCGGGTGAAGACACCCCGGTCGCGCTCGCTCATGCCGAGCACTTCCATGTCGAGGCGCAGCGAGCCCTTTTCGAGCAGACGCATCACCACGCGCTCGCCATGCTGGGTCGGGATGGTCGAGACGCGGGCGTCCACGTCATGGCCGCCGATGCGCAGCGTCACGCGGCCGTCCTGCGGGATTCGGCGCTCGGCGATGTCGAGCTTGGCCATCACCTTGATGCGGCTGACCAGCAGCGGCGCGAGCGCGCGCGGCGGCTCGATCATGTCGCGCAGCACGCCATCGATGCGGAAGCGGACGACGAGGCGCTTTTCCTGCGTCTCAATATGCACGTCCGAGGCGCCTTCGCGCACGGCCTCGAGCAGCAGCGCATTGATCAGGCGGATGACGGGGGCGTCGTCGCGGGTGTCGAGCAGGTCGTCGACCGAGGCAGCACTGTCGGCGAGTGCGGCAAGGTCCATGTCGCCCAGATCGATATCGGCGGCGGCACCGGCACCCGAATAGGCGGCGCTGAGCGCGGCGTCGAACGCCTCGTCGGGCAAGGTGACAAAGCGCGCGGCGGGCGCGAGGCGCTGGACCTCGAGCAGGCCGTCCAATGCGGCGGACACCTTGTGGGCGCATTCCAGCCCGGCATCGGTGACGCGCAGGAGCACGCCGTTGCGGCGCGCGAAACTGTAGGGCAGCGAGGCGGGCGCGTCTTCGGTCAAGATCAGCATCTCGTTCATGCGCCGAAATCCACGGTGGCGCTGACCCGACCAGGGGTAGCAGTGCGCTGGATGTCCACCCGCTTGATCCGCAGGCTGGAGGTTGCCGAGAGATCGGCGAGCCAGGCCATGACGCTGTCATAGCTGCCATCGGCGATCGTTGCACGGGCACCGCCGGTGACGGGTGCGACCGTGGCGGTAAGGCCGAAGCTGCCGGTCGAACCGTTGATCACGTCTGCCGGCGAGCCCTGCCGGCGCTGGGGTTGGCCCGAGGAGAGCGTGCCCGCGGCGCGGATGCGCGCGGTGAGCGTCTCATAGGTGCGGATATCCTGCAGCGCCGAGGCGCGGGCAGACTGGAGCGGCTTGATGATGCCGAAGACCAGCACCAGCGCGGCGAGGAACAGCGCGAGGCCGGTGAGCATGACCTGCTCGCGGCGACTGCGGCCGCTCCACCAGCCATCGAAGCGGATCAGCGCGGCGTCGAGCACCGGCATGCGGGCGAGAATCAGTCTCATGCGGCACTCGCCGTAATACGGATCGCGCCTTCGGGCGAGCGCACGACCTGGGCCCCTACCCCGGCGCCCTTGAGCGCGGACTCGATCTGACCCTGCAAGCCGATATCGGGCGAAGCTTCGAGATCGAGGGTGAGCAGCCTGCCCTCGAATGTCATAGCGCGGACGGTGAGAGCGCCGGAGAGCGGACCGAGCGCACCCGAGACGCGGTTGACCAGCGGCAGGAAGAGCTGCGGCACCTGGCCGCCGCCGGTGGGCAGCAGGCCGGTGATCGAATTGGCGAGATCGTCGCCCAGTGCGATGCCAGGCGCCGCGACCAGCGCGGCTGCTCGGGTCTCCGCCTCGCGCCGATCGGCGATACTGCGCAGCATTATCACGTCACCGAGCGCAATCACGACATGCGCGGCGGCACCGATCGCGGCGACCCAGGCGAATTTCCGCCAGAGGCTCGATCCGGCGACCTTGCGGACCGCATAGGCGCCCTGGCGCAGGTTGAGCGCGGCGACCGCGGCACCGGCGGCGGGGCCGAAAGCAGCGGCGTCGAGCGCAGCCGAGCCCTTCTGCATGTCGTCGGGCAGCGGCTCGCCATAGCTGATGATGCCCGGGCGATCGGCGGCTTCCCAGGCTGGGCGCAGCAGCGGCGCGGGGACTTCGAAACCGGTGCCATCGGCATCGCGCACCGCGGCACGGCCGCCGGACTGCGAAACCGCCCAGCCCTCGGCCGGGCGCGGCAGGGTTAGCACGTCGGGCACCATCGCGGCATGGCCGATCCCGGCTTCCTCGGCCTGGGCGACCCAGCGGGCCATCACGTCATGGCGGACGATCCCGACCAGATAGCGGCCGGGCGCGATCTGCTCGCCGAGCGCGATGTGCACCGAATCGACCGGCTCGGCGATTCGGTCCTCGATTGCGAAGGGCAGCGCCGCGACGCGGCGGGCATGGCTGGGCAGCGGCAGGTCCACCGCGAGCAGGCGCACCTGGCCGGTGGGGACGAGAATGGTTGCGGGCCAATCGCGCACGGTTATTATCAGGCGGTCACCCGCCAGCGTCCACACACCTGCGGCGGAGGGAATATTTGGGTCGGGCGCACCCGTGGCGTTTGGGCTCATTGTCACATTTGCTTCATGGGCAGGACGCATGGGGCGGGGATGCGCATAGTTTTGAAACAGTTCCATGACATCGCACCTGGGGTGCGTACTCACATTGCACCTAAGGTGCAGGACCGCAAGCACGCCGTGCCCGAGGGCGAGGCCGGTTTGACACTCATCGAAATGATGATCGTGCTGGTGATTATTGCGATCGTGGCGGGGCTTGTCGCGATGAACGTGATGGGCCGCCCGGACGAGGCAAAGGCGACCGCCACCAAGAGCAACATCGCCGCCATATCCGGCGCGCTCAAGATGTACCGGCTCGACAATGGCGACTATCCCACCACCCAGCAGGGGCTGAAGGCGCTGGTCGAGAAGACCACGACGCCGCCGCTGCCGGCGACCTTCCCGCAGGGCGGCTATCTCTCCGCCCCCGCGCTCGATGCCTGGGGCAAGCCCTATGAGTACAGCTCGGAAGGCGGCGCCTTCACGATTCGCTCGCTCGGCAAGGACGGCAAGGTGGGCGGCGAAGGCGTGGACGCCGACATCGAAGGCAAGGGCTGATCCCCATGCGGGGGGCCGACATCACTGGACGTCCCTCCGAGACGGGCATGACGCTCGTCGAGATGCTCGTGGTGCTGGCCATCATCGGCGTGATGGCGGGCGCGGTGGCGCTCGGCATGGGCTCGGTTACCCGCGCGCCGAGCGTGGAGACCGAGGCGCGGCGGCTGGCGACCATGCTCCAGTCGGCGGCGGACGATGCGATGCTCGGCGACCGGACCGTCGCCTTCACCGTGCGCAAGGACGGCTATGGCTTCGCGGTGATGAACCGCGACGGCGGAATCGTGCCAAGGACGGACAAGGCGTTCGGCTTCCATCAGCTGCCTGGCGGCATGGTGATGACGCTGAGCGTCAAGCCACCGGTGGTGCTCGGCGTAGATGGCGCGGGCAAGCCGATGCAGGCGGTGATCGAGAGCGGGCAGCGGAAGTGGACGGTCGTCTATGACGGAATGACCGTGCGTGCGTTTCCAGCGACGGGATTGAAGTTGTGAAGGTTGCGCTGCCTCCCCTAGCGGAACACGCAAAGCTGTTCCCCGGCGAAAGCCGGGGCCCAGCTTTTCCGCCGGATGACGGCGGGCACGACGACGCCGGTTTTTCATTGATCGAAGCCCTTGTCGCGCTCGCGGTGCTCGCCATCGCTACGGTGGGCCTGATGCGCACGGTCGAATCGCATATCGATTCCACCCGGGCGATCGAGCGCCGCACTACGGCCATGTGGGTAGCCGAGAACCGGCTCGCCGAGCTGGAAGCGGGCGCGCCGGGGAGCGAGCAGGTGGAGATGATGGGCCAGGCATGGCGGGTTTCGGTGGATCGGCGGCGGACCGACGATCCCGAGATTCAGCGCGTTCGCGTCCAGGTGTTCGCGGGGCAGGAGAACAGCGCGCTTGCATCGCTCGACGGCTTCGTGGACGGACGGAAGCTGTAATGACAGGCCTTACCCTGACCCCGCGCCAGGCGCGCATCGGACTCAACCTGTTCACCGGCGCCATGGTCGTCTCGGTGGCGGTGGCGCTTGCCGGGCTGACCTGGCGGATCGCCGGCCATGCCGGCACCGGCGCGATCACCGTGCCTTCGGGGGCCAGCGGCCCGGCCGTGGCACCGGATATCGGCGCGGCGGTGGCGCTGGCACCGTTCGGCAAGCCCTCGGTCTCCGAGGCTGGTCAGGCGACGAGCCTGCCGCTCGAGCTCAAGGGCGTGATCGCCGCGGGACCGGGCGAGCTCTCCAGCGCGTTCATCTCGATCAGCGGCCAGCCGGCCAAGGCGTACAAGGTAGGCGACAATCTCAACGGCGCGACGATCCAGTCGATCCTGCGCGACCGGGTGATCCTCGCCAATGGCGGGCGCAACGAGTTCCTCGCCTTCCCGGATCCGACGCTGACGCCCGAGCAGCGGCAGGCAGCGGCGCAGGGCCAGCCCGCCCCTGCCCCCGCCAATCCGGTGACCGCGCCCGCAGGGGCACCGCCGATCCGCACCGTTCCGGGCGCCCCGCCTCCCCCCGCCGGCCCGCCCCAGGCGAGCGTGGGCAGCATCCTCCAGCGCTTCGATGCGTCCCCCGTGCCGGGCGGATACCGTATCGGCGACAACGGCCCGCCCGGCATGGTGGCGGGTGACGTGATCCAGTCGGTCAACGGCACGTCGCTGTCCGACCCCGCCGCAGCCCAGGGCGCCTTCGCGGCGGCCCAGGCGAACGGCAACGCCCAGATCCAGATCCTTCGCGACGGCAAGCGTATCACGCTTACCGTGCCGCTCCGTTAGAAAGTGCCCCTGTGAAGATTCGCTCCGCCATCGCCGCACTCGCGCTCGCCGGGATCGCCCTGGACACGGTTGCCATCGCCCAGACTGCACCCGCCCCGCAGGATGCCGGCACCGGCGACGTGGTGGTGAACATGCGCGGCGTCGAGATCTCGGACGTATCCGACCAGATCTCGCGCATCACCGGGCGGACGCTGATCCTCGATCCGGCGGTGAAGGGCACGGTGACCGTTACCTCCTCGACCCCGCTGTCGCCGCAGGGCGTGTGGGAGCTGTACCAGTCGGTGCTGCGCGCCAACGGCTTCGCGGCGGTGCGCTCGGGCCGGGCCTGGCGGATCGTGCCGGCGGCCAATGCGGTGCGCGACGGCGGCATCCCGAGCCGCGGCGCCTCGGGCCAGGAGCTGGTGACGCGGATGGTGCGGCTGCAGAACGTGCCCGCCGCCGATGTCGCCCGCGTGGTGCGCCCGCTGGTCGCGACCTTCGGCAGCGTCGAGCCGCTGAGCACGCCCAACGCCCTGGTCATCACCGACTATGCCGACAATGTCCGCCGGGTGGAGGCGATCGCCCGCCAGCTCGACGGCGGCAGCGGCGCGACCTTCATCACCTTCTCGCTGAAGAACGGCAATGCGACCGACGTGGCGCAGTCGCTTCAGGCCGTGCTGGGCGACGGCACGCGGGTGGCCGCCGATGCGCGCAGCAACACGGTGATCGTGCGCGGCACCCCGGCTTCGGTCGCCGAGGCGCGCAAGATGCTGATCTCGCTCGACCAGCCGGGCGGCGCCACGCCGATCACCCGCATGTTCCGCCTGAACTATGCCGATGCCGAGACGGTGACCGACGTGCTGCGCGGCGTGCTCGGCCAGGGCGACAGCGCCGACAATCCCGTGGCGAAGAGCCTGGGTAGCGGCAGCTCGAACCCGTTCGCGCGGCTGAGCCAGAGCAACCAGAACATCTCCGCCCTTCCCAACAGCTCGGCCTCGACCAGCGGCGGGATCGGCAGCGCGATGCAGAATGCCCAGACCAACGGCACGACGATGCAGAACGTGCAGACGCCGACGCCGAGGGGCTTCTCGACGCCCGAGCTCAACGTGCAGCCGGCTCCGGAGCTCAACGCCGTGGTGGTGCGTGGTACGCCTGCCGCGATCGCCGCGATCGAGCCGCTGATCACCGATCTCGACGTGCGCCGCCCGCAGGTGCTGATCGAAGCCGCGATCGCCGAGATCACCGGCGACGATGCCGAGCAGTTGGGCGTGCAGATCGGCACGAGCGGCGCGGTGCTCGACCAGGTGAAGGGCGTGGGCACCTCTTTCGACCAGTCGGGCGCGTCGCTGGGCACGATCCTCAAGGCGCTGGGCGTGCCGGCCGGATCGGTGCTGGGCAATGGCCTGAACGCCAATTTCGCGATCGGCGACGATTTCTCGATCCTGGTGCAGGCGCTGGGCACCTCGACCCGCGCCAACCTGCTCTCCACGCCGCAGATCACCGTGCTCGACAATGTCGCGGGCGAGTTCGTCTCGGGCCAGAACGTGCCGTTCCTGACCGGGTCGATCCTGACCGACAGCTCGACGGTGAACCCCTATACGACGATCGAGCGCAAGGACGTGGGCATCACCCTGCGCGTGCTTCCGCGGGTCAATGCGGGGGACACAATCCGGCTGCAGGTGAACCAGGAAGCCTCGTCGATCGCCGCCGCGCAGACCGCCGCGGCATCGGACCTGGTCACCAATCGCCGCGCGATCACCACCACGGTGCTCGCCGACAATGGCCAGACGATCGTACTCGGCGGCCTGACCGCCGACGACTATACCGACACGCGCCAGCAGGTGCCGATCCTGGGCGACATCCCGATCGTCGGCGAGCTGTTCAAGAGCCGGCGCGAGCAGCACCAGAAGCGCACCCTGTTCATCTTCCTCAAGCCGACGATCCTACGCGACGGCGCCGATGCGGCGGCGGCAGCGAAGGACCGCTATGCCCGGCTGCGCGCCGACGAGATCGCCAATGCCAAGCGCGGCAGCCTGCTCCTCGCCCCGCCGACGCCGCGGCTGACGGTGGAGATCGACGGGATTTATTGAGGGGCGGAGGCAGCGTTCACATTTCCCAGGAGTATCGGCGTGAGCACTATCGCCATAGCGTGAGAGAGGGCTCCAATTTCACGCATCCTTTCCTGCAATTCATCATTTGTGAAATATCGGTCCTCGAACGCTGGCTCATGCCCACGAAGTGTCAGAAGTTGCGCTCGCCAACGAAATGTGCGGCCTACCTGAGATAGGTTTCCGTGCACAATCCAATCACGGTGAGACCGTAACCTCCCAATAGCGGGCACCCATTCCTTGATAGCCGAACGCAAAACACTCGGCATGCGCTCATCATTTCCGATGACTACAAGGTAGGCGATCTTTTCACCCAGCGAACTAGGCAACCCTCTCGTGCGCAATTTATCAGAAGCGATGTGATGATATTGGCAGATAAGAGTGTTGATTTGACGCTCTATCAACCCCCAGCTCATCATAAGGCTTCCGATCGACGCAAGAACGCTCTGAACATAAGTCCAATTTGCGTCATCCCGCTGCTTCCGTAGCGTTGCTAAGTGCCTCAACCCGAGCGCTTTAAGGCCACCGCATTTACGGGCAATCCTTTGAACGAGATTCTTTCGCGCCACTAATCTACCCCCACCGGGTGAGGCTTTACCTTATTAAGACAGCCACACGCCCGCAAATGGGTCCTTAGCGCTACTAGCCAACCCGTCCCGCAGCCTCATCCCCGCTCGGTTCGATCGGCAGGGGCACCCGCACCCGCTCGCTGCCCCGGGTGAAGAAGGCCGCATCGATCGCCAGGCTGGCGAGGCTCCAGCCGTCGACGCTTTCCCCCACCTTCAGCGTGCGGGTGGAACCCTCGCTCGACCTGACCAGCGCGACCGCATCGACATTGAGCCGGCCGACGATGCCGACCAGCTGGGGCGCATCGGTGGGCGCTGCGGCGGGCTCGGACGTACCGAACAGCGGGCGCTCATAGGCACGGGCGAGCGGCGGTATCGAGCCTGCGCCGATCGGGGCGGGTACCGGCGGCGCCTTCGGAGCCTTGCCCGTTACGCCAGGGAGCAGGAGCAGCGCCGGCATGCCGATCGCCAGCACCGCGGCGGCAGCCAGCGCGGCCCATTCGGGGCGAAACTTCATCGCCATGCCGCGACCACCTCGCCGATCAGCCGAACGCCGCCGCCCTCGGGGATCGGTTCGATCCGCCAGGTCCGCAGGCGCATCAGCGGCTTGCCGCGCTCCAACGCGTCGCTGAGCGCAACCACGGCCTTTTCCGCGCCGGACAGGCGGATGCGCAGCGCGACCACGCCCTCCGGCGCCGCTGCAACGCCCGCCTCCTCGACCAGCACGCCTCCCGACTGCGCGAGCCCTCGGACCCGTTGCAGGATCGCTGCACGACCGGCGGCAGGGTCAGCGACATGCAGGCCGAGGCCCGGAGCGAGCAAAGGTGGCGGTGCCGCAGGTTGCGCTGCGACGGCGGCGAACTTTGCGCGCTCGGCCCTTGCCGCCGCAAGCTCGCCGAGCGCAGTGCCGGTGGCCGGGGCGAGCAGCAGCGCGACGGCCAGGCCCGCCAGGCCGCCGATGACGATCGGAGGAAGCTTCATTGGGCGTCCTCGCGCATCGAGACGATCATCGCCGCATCGGCATGGCGCTGGCTGGTATTGCGCATGCCGGCGAATTCGGGCGCGCGGCGGACGGCGGCGCGCAATGCGTCGGGATCGCTTCCCGCCACGTCGAACTCGAGCCCGCCGTCGCGAGTCCGCTCGATCCGGGTAAGCTTTGCCTCGGGTGGCAGTACGCCGGAGAGCAGCTCGACAACCTGCCCCGGTGCGGCACGGCCGGCGGCATTGGCGAGCGCGGTGCGCGCCTCGCGCGCAGCGGCTTCGGCCTGGAGGCGCGGGGCCAGCTGGTCCTGCAGCTTCGCTGTCGCACGCTTTTCATGTTGGACGAGCATGGAGGCGCCGGCGAGGGTGAGCAGCGGCCCGGCGGCGAGCAGCGCGCCGAATGCCGTCGCCACACGCCAGCCTCCTGCGGGCAAGGGCAGGCCGCGCAGCGTAGCTGCCAGACGCTGCGAAAGGCTATGCGCCGGCGCCGGAGGCATCTGGGGCTCGGGATCGGTGGCGTCCATCGGCCGCCTGCCTAGACGCTGCCGGGCGCCCGCGCAAAGCGTCATGAAGCGGCAACAGAAAAGTCACGCCGACGAAACGACAATCGCATGCTGCCGTCACGTCCCGCTTCCAAGGACCGGGCGACCGGGTCGCCAGTGACTCGGCTGCTTGGGGGTTTCCATGACCAATCTCACCGAGACCGGCTTCGGCTACACCGATGGCGACGTCGATCAGAACATCCACAACACCGGCCCGACGCTGAACGAGCTGGCCGACCAGCGCTATTCGCGTCGCCAGACGCTGCAGCGCGGCGGCGCGGCGATCGTCGCCGCCACCATGGGCGGCTCGGTCCTCGCGGCCTGCGACAGCAAGACCGAGGAACTGACCGCACCGACGATCAGCGCCGGCTCGGCCGCGACCACTGCTTCGGGCCGCACCGTGACGCTGACCGGCACCGGCAGCGCCGAAGCCTATTCCTGGACCCAGGTTGCCGGCCCGACCGTGACGCTGAGCAGCACCAACGCGCTCACCACCAGCTTCCTGGCTCCGTCGGTCGCCACCGCGACCAAGCTCACCTTCCAGCTGGCCGCCGCGAACAGCACCGGCACCGCGGGCATCTCGACCGTCGAAGTGACGGTGAACCCGACCGCGCTGGGCTTCACCGCCGTCGCGAAGAACAAGAACGACGTCGTCACCGTGCCGACCGGCTACACCGTGCAGATCGGCGCGCGCCTGGGCGACCCGATCACCGGCAGCGCCGCAGCGTACAAGAATGACGGCACCGACACCGGCTTCGCCAACCGCATCGGCGACCATGGCGACGCGCTGTTCTGGTTCGGCCTGAGCACCACCGGCGCCCGCGACGAGACCAGCTCGACCCGCGGCCTGATCGTGCAGAACCACGAGAACATCAACCAGCAGTATCTCCACACCGCCGGCGCCACCTCGCCGGGCGGCGTGCGCCCCGAGGCGGAAGCGCTGAAGGAGATCGAGTGCCACGGCGTCTCGGTCGTCGAATATTCGGAAGGCGCCAGCCGCGCCTGGACCTTCTCGTCGACCTCGACCTTCAACCGCCGCATCACCCCGAACACCCCGATGGTGTTCAACGGGCCGGTGAAGGGCTCGGACCTGATCAAGACCCCCTATTCGCCGACCGGCGTTGCGGGCCGCGGCACGATCAACAACTGCGCAAACGGCTACACCCCCTGGGGCACGCTGCTGACCTGCGAAGAGAACTGGGCCGGCTATTTCCGCCGCTCGGGTGACAATGCCGCTCGCACCGCCAAGGAGCTGACCGCGCTCAGCCGCTATGGCGTGACGAGCAGCACGGGCAGCTATGGCTGGTCGACCGTCGTAGCCGCCGACACCGCCAACACGACGTTCCGCCGCTGGGACGCTCGCGCGACCGGCGCCAGCGCGCTCGCCGATTACCGCAACGAGCCGAACCAGTTCGGCTGGGTGGTCGAGATCGATCCGTACGCGCCGACATCGACGCCGCGCAAGCGCACCGCTCTGGGTCGCCTGGGCCATGAAGGCTGCTGGCCGGGCAAGTTCGTCGCCGGCACCAAGCCCGCCTGGTACATGGGCGACGATTCGCGCCGCGAGTATCTGTACAAGTTCGTCTCGAACACCGCCTGGGTGGCAACCGATGCGACCGCGACCGATCGCCTGGCGATCGGCGACAAGTATCTCGACGCCGGCACGCTCTATGTCGCCAAGTTCGCTGCAGACGGCACCGGCAGCTGGGTCGCCCTGGTGTTCGGCCAGAACGGCATCACCGCCGCCAGCGCAGTCTATCCGTTCGCCGACCAGGCGGACGTGCTCGTCAACGCCCGCCTCGCCGCGGACGTGGCCGGCGCAACCCCGATGGACCGCCCGGAATGGACCGCGGTGAACCCGGTGACCGGCGAGGTCTACCTCACTCTCACCAACAACAACGCCACGCTGCGTCCGCTGAACGGCACCGACGCGGCCAATCCGCGCCACTATAACGATCCGTACGGCACCGCCGGCACGGCACCGCCGGCACGGCACAGTATGGCAACCCGAACGGCCATGTGATCCGGATCAAGGAAACCAGCACCGAATCGCTGACCTTCACCTGGGACATCTTCGCCTTCGGCGCGGGTGCGGACCTGGACGCGACCAACATCAACCTGTCGGGCCTGACCGCGGACAACGACTTCTCGTCGCCCGACGGCTGCTGGTTCGGCCGCGCGACCAACGCATCGGGCCTGGTCAAGCCGATCATGTGGCTGCAGACCGACGACGGCGCCTATACCGACGTCACCAACTGCATGATGCTCGCGGCCCAGCCGGGCACCGTCGGCGATGGCGGCGCGCGCACGATCACCAACACCGGCACGGGCGGCGCGACCGCGACCCAGGCGACCCGCATCGGCGCGGCGCCGGGCGCGAACCTGAAGCGCTTCCTGGTCGGCCCGGTCGAGTGCGAGATCACCGGCGTGGACTCGACACCGGACGGCCGCACGCTGTTCGTCGGCATCCAGCACCCGGGTGAGAACGGCACCCCGGCGGCACCGTCGAGCCACTGGCCGGACAGCCAGGCGACCGGCACCGCCGGCGCCACGATCCGCCCGCGCTCGGCGATCGTGATCATCACCAAGAATGACGGCGGCGTGGTCGGCCTCTGATCCGACCTGTTTTCGAAAACAACGAGGGAGGCTCCGCGAGGGGCCTCCCTTTTTGTTTGCGGGACACAATCAAACCCGCAGTCCAAGGATAAACTTCAGCGCAGCCAGCAAGATATAACTCAGAATAAACTTTATTTAACTTTCATAATCACGGATAATATATCGACCAATTTCATATTACATCACAATCATTCCAGATCGTATTTTAATATGTCGATTATGAAACGAAAATGTCATGACGTGTATTTATACATTACTATCGAAGTAACATAACTGCCAACTACGCTGCGTAGGCGCCCCGTCAGAACCAGACCTGACCTTTGGGGGTTAACCTAATGCAGAATTTCTCGCGCTTCCGTTTGTCGCTGCTGGCGGGCTCGACCCTGCTGGCGCTGGCAGCCACGCCGGCGCTCGCCCAGCAGCAGGCTGCCGACCCGGCGACCCAGACCGCTGCGCCCGATGACGACCAGACCGGCCTGACCGACATCGTCGTCACCGCGCAGCGCCGCGAGACCAACCTGCAGGAGACTCCGATCTCGATCTCGGTGCTGAGCACCGAGGCGCTGCAGGATCGCCACGTCCAGAGCCTGTTCAACCTGGCAGACGGCACCGTGCCGTCGCTGCGCGTCGCCACTTTCGAGGCGCGCCAGTCGGCGCTGACCATCGGCATCCGCGGCATCGTCCCCTATGACCAGAACCAGACCGCGCGCGATGCCGGCGTGGGCGTCTATATCGACGGCGTTGCCCTCGGTAAGACCCAGGGCCTGAATGCCGCACTGTTCGACATCGAGCGCATCGAAGTGCTGAAGGGCCCGCAGGGCACGCTGTTCGGCCGCAACACCGAAGGCGGCGCACTCAGCCTCGTCACCCGCGCACCCACCGGAGAGTTCGGCGCCCGCATGACCGCCGGCCTGGGCAATTACGGCAGCCGCAACGCCGAAGCGCATATCGACCTGCCCGCCTTCGCCAACATCGCGCTCAAGTTCGACGGCATCTACCAGCACCAGGATCCGACCGTGAAGGACCCGCTCGAGGGCTCGACCGGCTGGAACTATTATGACCGCAAGGGCGGCCGCGCCGCCGCGCGCTGGACCCCGTTCGACGGCCTGACCGCGGACTTCTCGTATGACTATGCCAAGGACGAGAACACGCCGCAGTACAGCCAGCTGATCAACTACAATCCGAAGGGCTATGCCGTCGGCAGCTACACCCCGGCGGGCGGCACGATCGGCACCACCCTTTATCTGCCCGGCACCACCACGGCATGTGGCGGCACGATCGCGGCGGGCAGCACCAAGCCGGTCTGCGTCGCCCCGCGCGCACCGCTGGTCGGCGTGCATCCCGATCGCCAGACCGTCGCCGATGTCGGCGTGCCGCAGCAGCCGAGCGTGGACATCACCCACGGCTTCACTTCGAACCTGAAGTACAAGGTCTCGCCGAACATCGAACTGCGCTCGATCACCGCATGGCGCGGCGTCTCCACCGACCAGTGGGACAATTCGGGCGGTCCGGAGCGCAGCACCTATGCGCCGAACGCGAACTTCAGCCGCTACAGCCTGTCGTTCCTCGACCAGCACCAGTTCAGCCAGGAATTCCAGGCCGTCGGCAGCTTCGACCAGTTCGATTTCGTGCTGGGCGCCTATTACTACACCGAGCATGCCACCGAATATGCAGCGACCCCGCTGAGCAACCTGTGGAACGCGGACGGTACTGCCTACACCATCCGCAGCCCGATCGTGTCGGGCACGGTGACCAGCGCCAATTCGGGCTACCAGCCCTATAACGCCTCGTGCGTGAACACGCTGGCCGCGACGGTGCCTCAGTTCGCCAACAGCTGCCAGTTCATCACCCGCGCCAGCAAGGCATGGGATCACAACTACTCGGCGTTCGGCAACCTGACCTTCTCACCGGAAGGCACGGGCCTGCACTTCACCGCCGGCGGCCGCTTCACCAAGGACAAGCGCCACGGCAACCTCTACGTCGTCAACAACGTCGTGCAGGGCTTCTCCTTCGAGAACAGCGTCAACCGCTTCGACCCGATGTTCAACATCGCGTACGACGCGACGCCGGACATGCACTTCTATGCGAAATACTCGACCGGCTTCCGCGCCGGCGGCGCCAATGACCGCTCGCAGAGCTTCAACGCGTTCGGGCCGGAATCGGTGAAGTCGTACGAGATCGGCGCGAAGATGGACTTCCTCGATCATCGCGCCCGCCTCAACCTGGCCGGCTACATCATGAACCGCACCAACACGCAGTTCGACTTCGACCTGTTCGACACCTCGGCCACCAGCCCCACCAGCGGCAGCCATATCGAGCAGACCCAGAATGCCGGCGACACCAAGATCCGCGGTATCGAGGCGGACCTGACACTGAAGCCGACCCGCGAGCTGACGCTGACCGGCTCTTATGCCTATACTTATTGGAAGGCACCTTCGGCGGTGAACCCGCTGACCGGCGGCCTGCCGCAGCAGCTCTACATCGTCTACACGCCGACCAACGCGGCCTCGGGCGCAATCGACTATGTCCTGCCGGTGCCTGTCGCGGGCGGCGCAAACCTGCGCATCCACCTCGACGCCAACTATGCGAGCAGCCAGTACAGCTTCCAGCTCGAGCCGACCAAGACCGACCCGAGCTTCGTCGTGAACGGCCGCATCGCGCTGGCGGACATCGAGATGAAGAACGGCAGCACGGTGACGCTGTCGATCTGGTCGCGCAACCTGCTCGACCACACCTATATCTATCGCCGCTCGAACGCGAACTCGTCGCCGGTGCTCAACTACGGTGCCAATGGCGCACTGGTGTCGACCAACTATGGTGGCATCCTCGGCGACTATGCCAACTTCAATCCGCCGCGGACCTTTGGCGGCGAGGTTAGCGTCAAGTTCTGATCCTGCCCTTCAAGGCGAACAGGAGCGGCCCGGATGGTACCCACCATCCGGGCCGTTTCGCTTGCAGGCCTTCGCCGGGAAAGGTCAGCCAGCCAGCGGCAGGCTTATCCTGACGATCAGGCCAGGCTTCGCATCGGCAAGTTCAAGCTCGCCCCGATGCAGCGTCGCGATCGCCTGGACCAGCGGCAGGCCCAGGCCGTGCCCTGGACTGCCCCGGCTCCCATCGAGCCGCCCGAAGCGGCGTAGCGCGCGGCTGCGGGCATCCTCGGGGATCCCAGGGCCGTTATCGGCCACAGCGAGAACCGCCCGCCCTCCCCGCACCGTCGCTTCGACGGTGATCGTTGCCTCGGGCGGCGTATGATTGACCGCGTTCTCGATCAGGTTGACCAGCAGCTGGGTGAGCAGGCGGACGTCGCCCTCGACCGGCGCCGGGGCAAGCGTGCCGAGCCGCAATACCCGCCCGCTGTCTTCGACCATCGCTTCAAGCGATTCCGCGACATCGCCGGCGAGCGCACCGAGATCGATCCGCTCGAACATCGCGCGGCGCTCGCCACCCTCAATTTCGGCGATACGCAGGATTGCTGCGAACATGGCGAGGATATCCTCCGCCTCGGCCGCCGCTTCCTCCAGCTCAGGCGAGACCGGGCCCGCCTCCGGCCGCTCGGCGAGCAGGGCCAGGCGTCCGCGCAGCCGCGCGAGCGGCGTGCGCAGGTCGTGCGCCACGTCGTTGGAAACCTGGGCGAGGCTGGCCATCAGCGCCTCGATCCGATCGAGCATGCGGTTGAACGCCTTGGCCTGGCGCCCGAAAGCGGTGCCCGGCGCCTCGACCGGGACACGGGCGCGCATGTCACCTTCGACGATCGCCTCGGCCGCGGCGCGGACCGCCTCGATATTGCGCCGGATCGTCAGACTGAGCGCCAATATGCCCAGCACCACCAGCAGCAAGATTGCCCCGAAGCCCGATGCCAGGATCAGCAGCCGGTGCGCGTCGTGATCCTCGATCGGTTCGCTCTCGGCGAGCAGGGTCAGCGTAAGCCCCTCCGGCAACCGCTCGACATGGGCGCGACCACGCGTGAGCCCCGGAATGCCCGCGCCGTGATCGATGGTCGAGACGCCGGGTGGGATAGGCGCGGTGGGCTCGATATTGCCGGCCAGGCGCCGGCCGTTCGTATCGGTGAGCAGGAAGCCGATATCACCGCTGTCACGCCGCCGGCTCTCCTCGCCGATGCGCAGGCCGAGCAGCACGCGGTCCGGATTGCCCTGGAGCAGCGCGGCGGACTCGCGCTCCAGCCGCTTGTCGACCTGGCGGTCGATCGCGCCAAGCAGCGCGAAATAGACCGCCGCGAAGGTGAGCAGGGTCGCCAGCGTGATCGCCGCAATGAAGGCGAAGGCAATCGCCCGCAGCGAACGGAGCGGCCCCATCCGCTAGCTGCGGAACATGTAGCCGACGCCCCGGACGGTCACGATCGGATCGGGCAGTCCGGTCGCCTCCAGCCGCTGGCGCAGGCGGCGGATATGGGCATCGACGATGTTGGTGGTCGGCACGAAATCATAGCCCCAGACCCGCTCGAGCAGCAGCGGGCGGGTGAGCACCGTGCCGGCCTCGCGCACCAGCTCGGCAAGCAGCTTGATCTCGGTCTTGTGCATCTCGACCGGTTTGCCGGCGCGGGTGACGCGGTGGCGGGCGACGCTGACCGTGATGTCCCCGGCGGTGACCGTGGCGCTGTCGGCGTTGGCGGCGGTGCGCCGGCGAAGCACCGCGCGAATACGGGCGTGGAGCTCGTCGATCTCGAACGGCTTGACGACATAGTCGTCGGCCCCCGCCTCCAGCCCCTCGACCCGCTCGGGCAGGCGGCCGAGCGCGGTGAGCAGGATCACCGGGGTCTTCACCTCCTGCTCGCGCAGCCAGCGCAGCACATCGACCCCGTCGACAAAGGGCAGCATGCGATCGAGGATGATCACGTCGAACGGCGTGGCGCCGACTGCCCCGATCGCCGCGCGCCCGTCGGTCACAGAATGCACGTCGTAGTCGCGTGCCTCGAGCTGGTCGGCGAGCATCGTGCGCAGGGGCTCGTCATCCTCCACCAGCAGGAGGCGGATGGCTTCGCTTTCGGGGGATGGAGTGGTCAACGCGCAAATCCTGACAGATGCCGCCGCTCTCTTAGAGAAGCGGCGGCATCCCGTCGATTGGAAAGGCGTCAGCGATCGGTGCGGCTGATGATCTTCGCGATCCCGTTGGGCGGGATGCTGACCATGTAGTTGATGCCGCCCTGGCAGGTGACACGCCAGGTCGGCACCTTGTCCTGATCGGCGATGCGCGTGGCGCTGTCGACATGCTCGCATTCGAGCGACGCATCCTTGAGCGCGCGAATGAAGGTCGCGCCGCGCTGCGCGTCGTTCTGCTTCAGCACCTCGGCGCTGTAGTTGATCGTATCGGCCGCGTTGACCGCGTCCTCCCCGTTGAGCGGCTGCGCCGTCACCGCATCATTGGCAGTGAGATTGCCCTCGCTCCCGCCCCCGCAGCCCGCGAGCGCCAGCGCTGCCAGCATCGGCACAATAATCCGCATGTCGCTTCCCCATATTGTGGTCCCGCACTTCAATGCGGGACCGTAACCAAGGTTCCTGCCCCTCAGCGCTGATAGGCCTTGGGCAGAGCCCCTTCCTTCGGATCGAGATAGCGCTGGCGCAGGCGCGTCCAGCGGTTCTCGAGCGGCTGCTCGACGCCGTCGATGAAGACATTGACCGCCGAGGTGCCGATCTCGAGCGGATCGCCATCCCAGATCACCACATCGCCGCGACGACCTGGCTTGAGCGAGCCGAACTCGCCGCCCATGCCGAGCACTTCCGCCGGTTTCGACGTGATCGCCGCAAAGGCCGCACCCCAATCCAGGCCGGTAGCGCCGGGCACCTTGGTCAGCGCAACCAGGTTGCCTGCATATTGCTTCTCCCAGCGCGCCTGGCGGGATTCGTCCTGGTTGATCGTCCCGATCGCCACCGTGACGCCCGCCGCGGCCATGCGGCCGATGTTCGACTGGCTGGCGGCAAGCTGCTCGAAGCTCTCGGGCAGGTCGGTGAGCGCAGTGGCGATCACCGGCACGCCGGCCGCCGCGATCTGCGGGGCGACGGTCCAGCCTTCGGTCGCACCGACGAATACCAGCTTGAGCGTCGGGATTTCCTTCTTGAGCTGGAGAAGCACCAGCATATCCGAGGCACGTTCGACATGAACGAGCAGCGGCGTACGGCCCTGGAGGACCGGCACCAGCGCCTCGGCATCGGCGCGCGTCAGGAAGGCATCCTTGCTGCGGTCGTTGAAGCTGGCCGGTGCGCGGATATAGTCGCGGATCTCGAACAGCACGTTCTTGAGCGCGGCATAGGCGGCCGGGCGGCTGCCGCCGGCGGCGCGGGCGCCGCTCTCTCCCCATTCCATGAACTGGAAGGCGCGCGGCTTGCTGACCGCGTCCATGTCCGCCCCGAGGTCGATGATCGCGCCCTGACCGGCGAAGATCGATCCCGAATTGTCGGGAGCGACCACGGCGCGGGTGATACCTTCGGCCCGGTTGATCGCGATCGGCGTGGACTTGGGGTTCACCGCCGGGGTGACGTCGATCGCGGCATGGAAGCCGACATTGCCGGGACCGCTGTCGTTGGTCTGGTCGACACCATCGACCTCGACAATGCCCATGCGGGTGAAGCCGGCGAAGATGCCGGGCGAGACCCATTTGCCGCCCGCGTCGATCACGCGAATACCGGCGGGCACGGCAACGCCCGGACCGGCCGCGACGACGCGGCCATCACGGATCACCACGGTGCCGCCATCGACCGGCTGGCCACCGTCGCCGATGACCAGCTTGGCGTTGGTGATCGCCACGGTCTGCGCCGTGGCCGGGAAAGCGAAGGCAAGCGCCGCGGTGGCGGCGAGAAGGAGCTGCTTCTTCATCACTTCACATCCCCTTCGCCCGGCTGACCGAGTTCGAAATCGGAAACCGGTCGGCGCTTCGGATCCTTGGCATCGTACATCAGCGCGCCATCGACCCAGACCATCTCGGGCCGGGTGTAGACGCTGAACGGATTGCCGTTCCACAGCACCACGTCCGCCATCTTGCCGGGCTTGAGGCTGCCGGTCTTGTCGGCGATGCCCAGCGCCTTGGCCGGATTGATCGCCAGCCAGGTCCAGGCATGTTCCTCGCTGATGTTCATGCCGACCTTGATGCCGGCGGCGCGCGCCTTGGCGACTTCCTGGTTGAGCCGCTGGATGCCGTTGGCGTCGTCCGAATGGATCATCGCGCAGGCGCCCTCCTTGTCGAGGATGGCGAGGTTCTCGGGCACCGCGTCATAGGCTTCCATCTTGAAGCCGTACCAATCGGCCCAGACCGCGGCGCAGGTGTTGTTCGCCTTGAGCAGGTCGGCGATCTTGTAGGCTTCCACGGCGTGGTGGAAGGCCGAGACGTGGTAGCCGAACTCCTTGGCCATATCCATGACGATGGCCATCTCGTCGGCGCGGTAGCAATGGTTCTGGACGAGGATTTCGCCTTCCAGCACGCCGCGCAGCGTGTCCATCGCGAGGTCGCGCGAGGGGGCCTCTCCGCCCTTTTCCTCATAGCGATCCCAGCGGCGCTTATACTCGGCGGCACGCGCCCAGGTCTGGCGATCGACGGCGATATTGCCCATGCGGGTGGAGGGCATGCGGCCCTTCGAGCCATAGACGCGCTTCGGGTTCTCGCCGCACGCCATCTTGAGGCCATAGGGGGCGCCCGGGAACTTCATCGCCTGCATGGTGCGGGCATAGACGTTCTTGAGCACGACCGAGCGGCCGCCCATCAGATTGGCGGAGCCGGGAAGGATCTGGAGCGTAGTGACACCGCCATTGGCGAGCGCACGGCCGAACCCGGGGTCCTGCGGCCAGACGCTATGCTCGGCCCAGACTTCGGCGGTGACCGGGCCGGTCATCTCGTTGCCGTCCGAATTGGCCTGCACGCCCGGCGACGGATAGTCGCCCAGATGGCTGTGGATGTCGATCACACCCGGGGTGACGTACTTGCCCTTGCCGTCGATCACCGCGGCGCCGTCCGCCGACAGGTTCTGGCCGACAGCAACGATCTTGCCGTCACGGAACAGCACCTGGCCATTGTCGATCCGGCCGCCCTCGCCATCGAACACCGTGACGTTGGTCAGCAACGTCGGCGCGCCGGGATAGGCATGATAGGTCGAGGGGAAGGGATCGTGGCTATAGCCCTTGCCCTTGCCCGGTCCGCCAGCGGCCGGAGCAGGCTCCGACGACGCGGTCTGTGCCCTGGTGGTGCTGGAATCGCAGGCGGCAAGCCCGGCCAGCGCACCAAAGATGATTAACGAGCGGATCAAGCGACTCCTCCCCCTTGCGTAACGGTTGGGTGATCGCTCAGGTGCTAGCCACTTGGCAAGCCGTGCTTCTTCAGAAAGAGACTGAACCACTCTGGACTATCCCCATTTTCTCCTTGGCTTGATTGGTGTTATTGACAGCTCCCGGAAGGGGAAGGTGCATCGTTGCGCGTCGCAATTGACCCTGCCGAGCCGTCATCCGTGACGGCACCCGTGAACCGGCGAGTGGCCATCGCCCTCGCCGCCTTCGGGCTGGCCTGTAGCATTGCCGCGTTTTGCGGGTGGGTCTTCGACGTACCAGAGCTCCGCGGGTTCGGCTTCAACGACTTCCCGATCTGGCCCTGGACCAGCCTGGGCTATGTGGGGCTTTCGCTCGGCTTCCTTGCCTCGTTCGTCGGTCGCAGGCGGCTGGCGATGAATCTCCTGGCGATACCGCTGGGGATCGCGGTCATCGCCCTGTTCGAGCGCTGGACCGAGATCGACCTTGGCGTCGACGAGCTGCTGTTCGCCGCCCATATCAATCAATTCCCGTTCCCTAATCCGGGCCGCACCGGGATCAATCCCGCCGCGGTGTTCCTGATCCTGGGGCTTGCCGGGCTCGGCCAGTGCGTGCGCGACCTTGTGGCCAAGGAAATGCGCAGCCTCGTCGCGACCGTGGCGCTCGGACTGGCCTCCGCCGCCGGGATCATCATCCTCTTCTCGCATCCGGGCCCGAGCCCGAGCGTGCCGCTGCTCGGCACGTCCCTGCCCGCCGCGCTGGTTTCGATCAGCCTGTCGCTGGCGGCGATCGCCTGGAACAGCGGCTTTGCCTGGGTGCGCGAGCTGGCCCGCGATCCGGACAACCGCCGGCTGCTGCGCATCCTGCTGCCCGCCGCACTGATCCTGCCGGTTCTGCCCGCGGCGCTCGAATTGCTGTTCTCGCGGCAGATCGCCTTCGCCGCCGCGCCGGGCCAGCTGCTGGCGATGCTCGGCAATGTGCTGGTGGTCGGCACCATCGCCTATTGGGCAGTGACTCGGGTGGCCCGCGAGCAGTCCGTTCAGGTCGAGCTGACCGAGGCGATCGACGTCACCACCATGGCGCTCACCTCCCCGGATGGGCGGATTGTCCACTGGTCGGCGGGTGCCGCGGAACTCTTCGGCTGGAGCGCGGAGGAGGCACGCGGACAGAACAAGTACCTGCTGCTCCGCTCGCGCTGCGAAAGTGCCGAGGCCAGCCTGCCCCGCCGCCCTCAGGGCAGCGCGCAGGAACTGATCGAGATCACGCGCGACGGCCGCGAAATCGCCATCCTCGAGCATGTCCACCGCGTCGAGATTGCGGGACGCGACCCGGTGGTCATCCACAAGATGACCGATATTTCCGATCGCGCGCGCGCCGTTGCCGAACTCCGCGAAAGCGAGGAGCGCCTGGGCATCGCCATCGCCACGCATGAAGTGGGCGTGTTCGAATGGGACGTGCCGACCGGAAGGATCAGCTGGGCGCCGGGCGCCGAGGAACGGCTAGGGCTGGTCCCGGGCACGATCACCGATTTCGACAGCTGGCGCGCCCTGGTCGAGCCGAGTGACGTTGACGCGGTGTTCGAAACAATCGAGCGCGCCGTGGCGGACCGCTCCCCGCGCTTCAGTTTCCGATATCGCTTCAAACAGGCAAATGGCACCGTGCTCGCAGTCGAAGGCTCTTCCCGCGCATTTTACGATACCGACGGCAATCTGATGCGCACTGTCGGGGCGATGCTCGACGTCACCGAGCGCGAGGAACGCGAAGCGGCGCTGCGCCGCCGCGAAGCCCAGCTGCGCTCGATCATCGAAACGGTGCCCGAGGCGATGCTGGTGGTCGACGAGGAAGGTACGATCCGCGTGTTCAGCACCGCGGCCGAAGCGCTGTGGGACTATCGCGCCCATGAAGTGCTGGGCCACAATTTCGCGATGCTCACGCCCTATCCGAAGGATGAGGACCCGGAATCCCGGCTAAGCGCGTTCCTGAAGGCGGGCAAGCCGATGGGTCGCGACGAGACGATCGCTGCCTCCGGCCTGCACCGCGACGGCACCCGCTTTCCGATGGAAGTGCGCGCGGGCGTGGCCCAGATCGACGGCCACACGCTCTACACGCTTTTCGCGCGCAACCTGAGCGAGCAGTTCGCGGCCGAGGAGCGGTTGAGCGACCTCAACGCCGAGCTGGCCCATGTCGGCCGCCAGTCGGCGATGAGCGAACTCGCCGCCGACATGGCACATGAGTTGAATCAACCACTTGCCGCGACATCGAACTTCCTCGCAGCAGCGCGCATGCTGCTCGACAAGGGCGAAGATTTCGAGCGGGTCGCCGAACTATTGCGCATGGCCAATGAGCAGACATTGCGCGCCGGCGAAATCATCCGGCGCCTGCGAAGCTTTACGATGCGTGGTGATGTCGATCTGCGGATCACGCCGCTGGCTCCCACCATTCGCGATGCAGCAGATTTGGTGCTGGTCGGCACCAGCCAGTTCAACATCCGGCTGACTTATGACCTCGATCCCGATGCACCCTGCGTCTTCGCGGATCGTGTGCAGGTGCAGCAAGTCGTAGTTAATCTTTTGCGCAATTCTATCGAGGTTCTTCGTCAGCAGGGCGCGGACGACAGGCGGATCACGGTAAGTTCGCGCAAGTCCAGCGAAGACATGATTGCAATAGAAATTGCAGACAGCGGGCCGGGCATACCGGAACCAATGCTCGACCAACTCTTTTCTCGTTTCACGACCACAAAAAAGGAAGGTGCGGGAATGGGTATTGGACTTTCCATCAGCAAGCGTATCATTGAGGCGCATGGTGGGGTCCTGAGTGCTGAGAACCGGCCAGAGGGTGGCGCGGTTTTCAGGTTCACTCTTCCCGCCACGGAACAGGGTGGAGAGTAGATGACAAAAACGGTCTATATCGTGGACGACGACGACGCCGTCCGGGCCTCCTTGCACAGCCTGCTTTCTCTGCGATCAGATCTGGTGATCCGAGCGTTCCGCTCGGGAGATGTTTATCTGGAATCCCTGCCGGACCTCGATCCGGGCGTGCTGCTGCTGGATTTCCACATGCCGGGATCGACCGGGCTCGACGTGCTCAACGCAGTGGGCAACGATCCCCGCTTCGTGGCGATCATCCTGACCGGCCAGGGCAATGTCGGCCTGGCGGTGCAGGCGATGAAGGCGGGCGCGCTCGACTTCATCGAGAAGCCCTATGAGGCCGAGTTCCTGATGACGGCGATCGACCTCGCCTTCTCCAGGCTGGAAGAGGGCAATGAGGCGGCCGCGCGCGTCAACGTCGCCGAGACCAAGATCGGCAAGCTTTCGCCGCGCGAGAAGGACGTGCTCAAGGGGCTGATCGAGGGGCGCTCGAACAAGATCATCGCCTATGAGCTGGATATCAGCCCGCGCACGGTGGAAATCTACCGGGCGAACCTGATGGAGAAGCTGGAAGTGCGCAGCCTTTCCGAGGCGCTGCGCATCGCCTTTGCCGCAGGCATGTTTCCCAAGAGCTGACAGCCGTCCGGAGCTCAGCGCTCCGGATAGCCCCAGCCCGGCAGCATCGCTTCGATCTCGGTTGCGGCATCGGCGGCCGGAATACGCGGCGGATATGCGGGGTTTTCCGCTGCGCCGCCGATCACCGCTATGGCGCGCCAGCGCGGATCGGCGCGCAATGCGGCTTCCCCACCCTCGCGCGCCTGTAGCGCGGCCTGATCGAGGATCAGCACGGGGCCCTTCGCGAGCCAGCGCTGGATCCGCGGATCATCGATATTGTCGATCGTGACCAGATCGGCGCCCGCCATCGACAAGCGCGCGATCAGCGTGCTGCGGAGGCCCGCCTCACGCACCACAAGCACCAGCAATGGGGACAACGGGCTCACCTGGCCCTCCTGAATTCGCGACCCGGACTTGGTGCCCGTGTTGGCGGGATTTATGCGCGACCGTGCAGGTCCCGCCATCCGTGGCTTCTACCTAAGGGTCTGACCGCGCTCGCGGATCAGAAGGAGAAGGTGAGGTCGCCGTGCACGAACTTGGTGTCGCCGCTGCGCGGGGCATTGGGTGCATCCTGCAGGAACTCACCCTTTGCGAGATAGGCGGCACCCAGCTCGAAGCGTAGCTTCTGGGGGACCAGCCAGCGGCGACCGCGCAGCTCGAACTGGACGCCGCCGAACTTGCCGGAGCGGCCGGTCTTGTCGGTCACGCCGGTGGAGGAGAAGGCGTCGATCGACGACGCCAGCCAGGCGCCGCGCACCGAGGCCATCAGGTCGAGGCGCTTGGAAGGCCGCGCCTCGAAGCGCACGCCCGGCGAGACGATGTTGGCCCGGCCCAGCGCGCCATAGAGCGAAAGCGGGCCGAAATCGGCACGACGGGCGCCGTACAGCGTGTCGAAGCGGGTATAAGTGTTCGGGTTGGCCGTCTCGCCGCTGGCATAGTCGAACAGCGCGGCGACGCGCGGTGCCCACTTGCCGGCAAAGGTACGGCCCAACTCGGCATGCACGAACCCGGCATGGACCTTGAGGTCGCGGACATCGCTCACCGCTGCGGTTGCCCGGGCGAGGCCGCGCTGGAGCGCCGCTTCCACTTCATAGTCGATCGCGCCCTTGGCCGGCGCCCGGCGAAGGCGCGTGCCGAAGGTGATCAGGCGGCGATTGCGCGTCGGGTGGGTGCTGCGGTCATGCTCAATCAGCCGGAAGCCATAGGCTTCGATCGAGGTCTTGCCGAACAGCTTCGCCAGCATCGCATTGCCGCCAAAGAACTCGATGTTCTCGGTCGCGCGGTCGAGCTGGACCTTGTTGTCATAGATGTCGGCCGGGGTATCCGGCAGTGCGGTGAACGGGCGCGTCCAGAACAGGTAAAGCTGGTTCTTGTTCTTGTCCTGCAGCTCGAACTTGGCGCCGAGATAGGTCGGCACGCCATTGGGGAAGTCGGTGCGGCCGACGAGGCGGCTGGCACCAATGTCCATCGCGAACTTGCCGACCGTCAGCTGCGAACCCTTGGTCGGGCGCACCGCGATATAGGCCTGGACCGGCTCGAGATCGTTGATCTCGTTGGTCCGCACCGTACTCTTCTCATTCTCGCCATAGCCGCGCGCATCGACCACCTCGCCGCCAAAGGTGAAGGCGCCGATATCGGCTTTCGCCGCGAGCACCGTGCGGAACGAGACGAAGCTGTCGCTTTCCGGCGAGTTCGGGCGGAACTGGCCGCCGATCGTCTCGACACGGGCCCGTACGCTGCCGTTCACGCTCAGCTTCACCTTGTCCTGCGCAAACGCCGGCATGGCACTGACGAGAGGCAGGATCGCCGCAAGGGCGAGAGAGGGGCGAACTGAACGGGCCACGGGACACTCCGGAAATGGTTACCCGAGCAATTATAGGATGATCCGTAATTTGAGGGGCGGACCTGTGGAAACTACGCAGTTTGGGAATGGTGGGCACAGTTAGTCCTATAATGGCTCTAGTTTCCCGCCCGTTAGGGCTCCCCTGTCAATCACGGCGCCTACAATAATCAAGGACGCCGGAAGCTAGTGGAAGATCAAGAGAATGCTCGGCATCATAAACAGCTGGCCCCTCGCGAAGAAAATGCTGGTGGCCTTTGCCCTTATCGGCACCCTGGTCCTTGGCCTGGGTGTCAATGGTTATGTGTCCAACAAGACCCTCAGCGGTGTCGCCACCCGCCATGTCGAGAATGGCATCACCGGCCTCTCGGGCCTGACCGACGTTCTTGCCGACATCCGCGAGCTCCGGATCATCGTCTACAGCTATTACAACGCCGCGACCCCGAAGGATGAAGCGAGCCTGGTTGAGCGCCGCGCCAAGGGCGAGGCCAAGCTGCTCGAGGATATCGACGCCTATCGCAAGGTCGCGGGCAGCGACTTCAGCGCCGATGTCGATGGCCTGCGCGCCAAGGCGACCGAGCTGATCGACGCCAACAAGACGATCTTCGAGCTCCGCGCCGCCGGTGACCTGGACGGCGCCGTCAAGGCGATCAAGGGCGTGGGCAAGGATCGCTCGCGCGCCGCCATCGACGCCGCCGACGCCCTGCTCACCCGCACCCGCGAGCGCTCGGCCAAGGACAATGAATATGGCCAGGGCCAGACGCAGTTCGCGCTGATCATGACGATCCTGCTGTCGCTCGTCGCGTTCGGCGGCCTGGGCGCGATCTGGCTCGCGATCAACCGCACCGTCGCCCAGCCGATGGCCAAGTTAACCGAAGCGACCACCGTGCTCGCCAAGGGCGGCGAAGCCGAAGTGCCGAGCCGTGACCGCCAGGACGAACTCGGCCAGATCGCCAACGCCGTCGAGCAGTTCCGCCTGGGCACCAAGGCCCGCGCCGAAGCCGATGCGCGCTCGGCCGCCGAACTTCGCGAAGTGATGGGCACGCTGCGCGATACGCTGCAGGCGCTGAGCCGCGGCGACCTGACCGCCGAGATCACCGCCGCCTATCCCGAGGCCTATGCCGAACTGAAGACCAACTTCAACGAAGCCGTGACCAGCCTGCGCACGCTGATCAGCTCGGTGATGGAATCGACCGCGTCGATCCACACCGGTTCGAGCGAGATCGCCCAGGCGTCGGAAGACCTCGCCCGCCGCACCGAGGCGAATGCCGCGAGCCTGGAGGAAACCTCCGCCGCCGTCGCACAGATGGACGACCGTCTGCGCGCGATGGCGAGCTCGGCCGGCCGCACCGTGGAACGTGCCGACGGCGCGATCAGCACCGTCTCGGGCGGCCGCGCGATCGCCGATGAAGCCGTGCAGGCGATGACTCGCGTCGCCGACAGCGCCAAGGGCATCGACAGCGTGATCGAAGGCCTCGACAAGATCGCCTTCCAGACGCGCGTCCTCGCGATGAACGCCGCCGTCGAGGCCGGCCGCGCCGGCGAGGCGGGCCGCGGCTTCGCGGTCGTCGCCGACCTGGTCTCGGCGCTGGCCATGCGCGCCGAAGAGGAAGCCGGCCGCGCCCGCGACCAGCTGACCGCCACCCAGACCGACATCGTCGCGGCGGTGGAGATGGTCGAGAAGGTCGACGGCGCGCTCGCCAACATCTCGAGCGATGTAAGCGAAGTGCACACCCTCCTCGCCGAAATGGCGACCGACAATGCCGCCCAGTCGACCGCGATCACCCAGATCAGCACCGCGATCGGCACGATGGACCAGTCGACCCAGCAGAATGCCGCGATGGTCGAGGAAACCTCGGCAGCCGCACGCAATCTGAGCAGCGAAGTCAGCTCGCTTTCCGAGCAGGCCGGCCGCTTTACCGTCGGCGCCGCCACGGTGCGCCCAGCGATGCGCTCCGCCCCTGCGCCGACTCCGATGCCTTCGCGCCCGGCCAAGCCGATTGGCAAGAAGAGCAATGGATATGTTTCACCGGTGAAGGCCCTGCCTGTCGCCAAGTCCTCAGCCACCGCCGGCGATGACGACTGGACGTCGTTCTGATGCCGGTCCGTTCAACCTAGCAATTGTGGGGGCAGGTCCGTGCAGGGGCCTGCCTCGTCACAGGAGACGCGGAAAATGCTCGCAAAGTTCAAGATACCAACCAAGATTCTGGCGCTCGTCGCCATTGTCGCCTCCGTGGGATTCGCCCTGTCGCTATTCGGGTCGAGCACGCTGCAGCGCATCGACACGAATTATGCCGAGCTGGTCGAAAACCGCATGCCGGTTCCCACGGAGCTGGCACGCGCCAATCGCCGCGTCTCCGACATGGCCTATGCCGGCTACCGCGCGCTGTCCTATGACGGCGCGTCGAAGGCTGCGCAGGAAGCCGGCAAGATCGAGCAGGGCAACTTCGAGGCGGCGACCCGGCTGCTCGGTAATGCCGAGAAGATGCAGCCCGCCCTCAAGCCCCAACTCGACGATTATCGTGGCCAGATCGCCAAGATCCACGATCTCGCAGCGCGCGCGATCAAGCTTGGCCAGCGCAACGACAATGACGGCGCCAAGGTCCTGCTGACCGAGATGGACCAGCTGATCGACCAGCTGGCGGCCCAGATGGTCAAGTTCAACGACCAGATCATCGCCGACAGCAAGGCCAAGTCCGACGAGCTCGGCGAGAGCAGCGACAGCGCGTCGTACACGATGCTGATCGTCAGCATCGTCGCGATCCTGGCCGCGATGGGCATCAGCTTCGTCGTCTCGCGCTCGGGCATCACCCAGCCGCTCGCGCGCCTGCAGGACACGATGCGCGCGCTGGCCGGCGGCAACAACCGCGTCGATGTGCCGGGCACCGATCGCGGCGACGAGCTGGGCGCGATGGCGAAGACCGTGCTGGTCTTCCGCGACACCGCCCAGGCGCAGGAAGCCGCGGCCGCTGCCAAGGCGATCGCCGATGCCGAGCAGAAGATGGTCGTCGACACGCTCGGCCAGAATCTCGGCGAAGTCGCCAAGGGAGACCTGACCGCCGAGATCACCCGCGAATTCCCGGCCGACTATGCCGCGCTCAAGAGCAACTACAATGAAGCGCTCAGCAGCCTGCGCGCGCTGATCGGCTCGGTGATGGAATCGACCCAGACCATCCATACCGGCTCAACCGAAATCGCCCAGGCATCGGAAGACCTGGCCCGCCGCACCGAAGCCAATGCCGCCAGCCTCGAGGAAACCTCGGCCGCCGTCGCGCAGATGGACCAGCGGCTGCGGACCATGGCCGGTTCGGCCGGCCGCACCGTGGAGCGTGCCGACGGCGCGATCAGCACCGTCTCGGGCGGTCGCGCGATCGCCGATGAGGCGGTGCAGGCGATGACTCGCGTGGCCGACAGCGCCAAGGGCATCGACAGCGTGATCGAGGGCCTCGACAAGATCGCCTTCCAGACACGGGTTCTCGCGATGAACGCGGCGGTCGAAGCCGGCCGCGCCGGTGAAGCCGGCCGTGGCTTCGCGGTCGTCGCCGATCTCGTCTCCGCGCTCGCCATGCGCGCCGAGGAAGAGGCCGGCCGCGCCCGCGACCAGCTGACCGCCACCCAGACCGACATCGTCGCGGCGGTGGAAATGGTCGAGAAGGTCGACGGCGCGCTCGCCAATATCTCGAGCGACGTGGGCGAAGTGCACACGCTGCTCGCCGAAATGGCGACTGACAATGCCGCGCAGTCGACGGCGATCTCGCAGATCAGCACCGCGATCGGCACGATGGACCAGTCGACCCAGCAGAATGCCGCGATGGTCGAGGAAACCTCCGCAGCCGCGCGCAACCTCAATACCGAGGTGAGTGCACTGTCGGACCAGGCCAGCCGCTTCAACGTGGGCAATGCCCAGGTTCGTCCGGCGGCACGTCCGGCCGCGACGAGCGCCACCCGCGCCTCGAAGCCGGCGGCGAAGGCCGGCACCGGCTATGTCTCGCCGGTAAAGGCCATGCCTCTCGCAACCGCCGGCACCGGCGGTGACGACTGGGCTTCCTTCTAAGGCCTGGCTCCAGCGTCAGGAGAAAGGGCGTCCCGGCTTCGGCCGGGGCGCCCTTCACTTTGGGGGGGGCAGTGCAGCTGCACGACCCGCGACAGCAATGTCTCGGTAATCGTCATAAAGCGGCTGGGATCGGCAAAAGCACGGGCCGAAAGCATTGCGCCGTAGATTGCGGACATGAAGGCGTCGGCCTCCTCGGCCGGCGAACCGACCAGCGCGACGCTATCCTGCCGCACACCGAGCGCGAGGATCCGCGCCAGCCAGTCGGTCAGCTCGGCGAAATGCGCGCGGACCGAGACGGCAAGCTCGTCGGGCAAGCTCGGCAGCTCGGCAGCGAGCATCGCGGCGACGCAGAAAGGCGCCGAATTGTCGAGAATGCAGCGCTCCCAATAACCGGCATAGGCACGCAGCTGCGCGGCGGCGTCGGGCTCGCCTGCCGCGAGTTGCGCGACCTGGGCATGGATTATCGCCCGTGACTGATCGACCACGGCCCTCGCCAGGTCGCTCTTGGCTGCGAAATGATGATGGATGCTCGCCTTCCGGATGCCGACCGCCTCCGCGATATCGGCATAGCTGAACCCGTTATAGCCCCGGGTCATGATGAGCCGCCGCGCCGTATCGACGATGTGCTCGGCTGTGTTCTGCGCCATATTCCTACCTTCCAATAGGTAGATACCAATTGCCGGCGAGGAGGCAAGTGGCTAGCGGAATATACCTACTAGTAGGTAGATGGAGATTCGAATGTCGGAAGTGATCGAGCACCGCCCGGGAAATGGGGCGCCCGGCGTCGCCGCCGAGGATGTGGCCGGGCTACGAAGCTATTACTGGGTACGCGGGCTGGTCGCCGCTTGCTGGGTCGCCGCGGCGTTTACGATCGGGAAAAACGCACCGGTGATCGGAGCCGGGCTATTGGTCGTCTATCCAGCTTGGGACGCAGTCGCCAATCTGGTCGACGCGACCCGCAACGGCGGCCTGGGGCGCAACCTCACCCAAGCGTTCAACATGGCCGTCAGTTTCCTGACCACGCTCGCCGTGGCGGCGATGCTCGGTAACATGCATGCGGTGCTCGCCATCTTCGGCATCTGGGCGCTCCTTGCCGGCCTGCTGCAGCTCGCCACCGGGATACGGCGCTGGAAGACCTACGGTGCGCAGTGGGTGATGGTGTTGAGCGGCGCCCAGTCGGCACTGGCCGGCATCTTCTTCTTCCAGCGCGCGCAAGGAAGCGCGACGCCGGGTATCACCGACATCGCCCCCTATGCCGCATTCGGCGCCTTCTATTTCCTGGTCTCCGCGCTGTGGCTCAGCTTCCGGCGCGGCCGCTAGCCCGACCCGCTTGACTGAAAGGAAAAAGGGCGCCGCGGCTATTGCCGGGCGCCCTTTTCTGTCGATCGGAGAATGGTTCAGGCGGCGACGCGCTGCGGGACGCGAAGGCCTTCGATGATCATCCGGTTGACTTCGATCAGCTCGCGGATGCGCTCACGGCCGGCGATCACGTCGCTGGTGTAGCGATCGACCCACAGGCCGAGCGAGACGATCTGCGCGCGCAGGTCGCGCGGCAGGCCATTATTGGGGTCGTTACAATCGGTGGTGAAGGCGTGCCACATCTCGCGATTGCGATGCAGCGACGGCATCAGCAGCGCGCCCTTCGCGCCCCGCTCTTCCGCATCCATCATCTCGCCGGTGATCTCGCCCAACAACCTGAGCTCCGCCGAGCGCGGCGTTTCGGCCCGGGCACGGGCTGCCTGATAAGCACTAAGGGTCATGCTCGCTCCATTTGCTTGACCCTTCATTCTAGGACGGTTGCGACCGCTCCGGGTGCGAACATCCTATAAGATTACTGCGCCCACCCGATTTCGGGCGCGCATCCGGGGAAAATCATTGGCCAACGCTATCCTTCCGCACGCGCTGCCGTCGGCACTGGACGCCTATCCGGGCGTGACCCTGTTGTCGCTCGACTGCTTCGACACGCTCCTGTGGCGCGACGTGCATGCCCCGCGCGACCTGTTCGGCGCGCTGGGCGAAGCCAATCTGCTCCAGCGCGGCTGGGCCGAGCAGACCGCGCGTAACAACGCCGCCGTCAGCCACCGCCGCAATGAAGTCCATATCGACGAAATCTACGCCGAGCTGATGCCCAAGGCGAGCACCGCCGAGCGCCGCGCCGCCGTGCAGGATGAGCTCGACGCCGAGGCGCGCCACTGCTTCGCGTTCGAGCCCACTGTCGAGCTGATGCGCGCTGCCAAGGCTCGCGGCATCGAGACGATCATCGTCTCCGACACCTATCTCGACGAAAAGCAGCTGCGCGGGCTGATCGCCGCCGCGGCGGGCGAGGAAGTCGCCGGCCTGATCGGCCGCATCTTCTGTTCGTCGCACTACGGCAAGGCGAAGAGCGAAGGCCTGTACGAGCCGGTGCTCAAGGCACTGAAGATTGCGCCCGAGAAAATCCTGCACATCGGCGACAACAAGAAGGCCGACGTCGACGGCGTCGCGCCCTTCGGCGTCAATACACTGCACCTCAAGCAGTTCACCGAAGGCACCGAGCAGCGCATCCGGCTGGAGAGCGCGATCAGCAACATCTTCCATGCGACCGAAGCGGGCCTGGCGATCACCCATCAGCCGCATCGCGCGACGATCGCGGCGAACGAGCCGCAGATGAGCGACACGGCCGAGGTGCTCGGCTACACCACGCTCGGGCCGGCACTGCTCGGCTTCGACCGCTGGCTGGAAGAGGAAGCTGCCGCGCTGCAGGCGCAGAATGGCGGCACCGTCCATGCCGTGTTCCTGATGCGCGACGGCTATCTGCCGCAGCTGGTGCATGAGGCACGCGGCCGCACCGGCCACGCCGTCGAGATCAGCCGCTTCACCGCCACCGCCGCCTCGCTGCGCACCGCGGAAGAGGTCGAGCATTATGTCCAGCGCGAAATCCTGAGCGATCTGCGCGCGGTTGCGCAGCAGCTGCTGCTGCCGGCCCCCGAAGCCGCCAAGCTGCTCAAGGAGAACAGCCGCCCCCTGCCATTCATGCGGGCGGTACAGGAGCCGCAGCGCATGCGCCGCATCATCGCCACTTCGCGTGCCTTTGCCGAGCGGCTGGTCGCCCATGTCCGCAAGGAAGTGAACCCGGCCAAGGGCGACACGCTGATGCTGGTCGACCTGGGCTATAACGGCTCGGTCCAGAACGATATCGACAGCCTGCTTGCCGCCGCGCTCGGCGTGAAGGTCGCCGGCCGTTACCTGCTGCTGCGCGAGCAGTCGCGCAGCGGCCTGGATAAGAAGGGCTTTATCGGCCACGACGACTATGACTGCGCGGCACTGGAATCGCTGTGCGCCAATGTCGCCGTGCTCGAGCAGCTATGCACCGCGGCCCAGGGCTCGGTTGTCGATTACGAGAAGGATGGCACCGCCATCCGCCGCGGCAACTCGATCAAGTCGCGCCAGTCGGCGGTGCGCGACCGGGTGCAGGAAGGCTGCCTGCGTTTCGTTCGCGACGAAGGCAAAGCGATCATCCGCGCGGTCGCGCCGGCGCACGAGATGGTCATGTGGCGCCGTGCTGCCGCGGCCGTCCTCGGCCGGCTGATGTATGTGCCGCTCGGGTCCGAGCTGGCGGTACTCGGCGAGTTCGAGCACGACATCAACCTGGGCGTGGACAACACCGTCTCGCTGTTCGACCCGGCCATCGCGAAGAAGGGCCTGCGCCAGCGCGGCCTGTTCTACATGAAGGGCGCCGAGCGCATGTACCTGCCAGCCGAGCTGCACGGCGAAGGGCTGGCGCTCAAGCTGAGCCTGCTCGCCCAGCGCCGCTTCGCGATGCCGCTCAAGTACCAGGATTTCGTCGACAACTCGATTTCGCTCCCGCTGATCGTCGCCGACGGCAACCAGGTCTCGACCGGCAACGTGACCGCCACGCCGACGCATGACGGCTATTACCTGGCTCCCATCCCGATCGGCGACAGCCGCTTCTCGGTGGGCGTCCAGTTCGGCCAGCTCTACGACTATGTCCAGGTGGAGAGCGCGGTGTTCATGCCGGTCGAAACCTTCCTGAGCGACAAGATCCAGCACGGCACCGGCGAGATCGATGCCCTGCCCTCGCTCGAAGGCATGGATCAGGTCGCGCCGCACCTCTTCCGCTGCGAGAACGAGTTCTCCTTCATGATGGTGCCGCCGCCGCCCCGCCAGGGCGACCGGCCGATGATGCTCGCCATCGCATTCCGCCCGATTGCCGCGCGCGCGCCCGCCGCGCCCGCGCCCGCCACCACCACGCTCATGGGAGCCGTCGCATGACTCTGCTGATCCACTCCATGTCCGAATTCTCGGACATCATCCTCCAGGCGCTGCACATCGCCGGTGCCCGCAACATTGCCGAGGTCGGCGCCGAGTTCGGCGGCACCTCGCAGCAGCTCGCCGCCTATGCCCGCGCGACCGGCGGTAGCCTGACCAGCATCGATCCGGCGCCGAAGCAGGAGTTCATCGACTGGGTCAACCAGACCCCCGAGGTGCGCCACATCGCCAAGCCGAGCCATGACGCGATGCCCGAGCTCGCGGACATCGACGCCTGGGTGATCGACGGCGACCACAACTACTACACCGTGATCGAGGAGCTGCGCATCGCCGACCGGCTGGCGCGCCGCGACGGCAAGCCGCTTTTCGCGCTGATGCACGACGTCTCCTGGCCCTGCGCCCGGCGCGACTGCTATTACGCACCCGACCGCATCCCCGAGGAACACCGCCACCCCTACAGCTTCGAGGGCGGCGTGGCGCTCGGCAGCGCGGCCTGCACCCCCAATCGCGGCTTCCGCGGCGCCGGCAGCTTCGCCTGGGCACTGCACGAGGGCGGCCCGCGCAACGGCGTGCTGACCGCGGTAGAGGATTTCCTCGACGAAGCCCGCACCGACGACCGCCAGCTCGCCTGGGCGCATGTGCCCGCGGTGTTCGGCCTGGGCGTGCTCTTCGAGTCCTCCGCCCCCTGGGCGCCGGCGCTCGCCGAGATGATCATGCCCTGGCACAACAACAAGCTGCTGGCTTCGCTCGAGGCGAACCGCCTGCGCAACTACCTGGCCGTCATCGACTGGCAGGACCGCGCCGCCGAGGCCGCTTAACCAATTTGCCGGGGCGGCGACCCTGCCCCGGCAAAACCTTCCTATAATTCTGGAAACAACAGGGACATTGGGCGAACCGCCATGCTCAACGGCATCGGATTCATCATCATTCTCGTCTGCGTATTCGGCAGCTTCGTGATCTCGGGCGGCAAGTTCGAGATCATCGCGCACGCATTGCCGCACGAGATGATGGCTATCGCAGGCGCATCGATCGGCGCGTTCATCGTCGCCAACTCGATGTCGACCGTGAAGAACGCCGGCAAGGGCATCATGCGTGCCTTCAAGGGCAGCAAGTGGAAGGCGCAGGACTATAAGGACCTGCTCACCCTGATGTTCACCGTGCTCTCAACCTTCAAGAAGGGTGGCGCCACGGCACTCGAGCCGCACCTGGACAAGCCCGAGGAGAGCAACCTCTTCGCGCCCTATCCGCGCCTGCTCAAGGACCATCACCTGATCGAGTTCGTCTGCGACTATCTCCGCATGATGACGGTCAACTTCGAGGACCCGCATCAGATCGAGGCCGCGATGGACGCGGACATCGAGAAGCATCACCACGAAGAGGCCGGCCCGCAGCACGCGCTCCAGATCATGGCCGACGGCCTGCCCGCGATCGGCATCGTCGCCGCCGTGCTCGGCGTCATCAAGACCATGGGCTCGATCGACCAGCCGACCGAGATCCTCGGCTCGATGATCGGCGGCGCGCTCGTGGGCACCTTCCTCGGCGTTCTGCTCAGCTACTGCGTGGTGGGCCCGCTCGCCTCCAAGCTGCTCGAGACGATCGATGCCGACTGCAAGCCCTTCCAGATCGTGAAGACGGCAATCGTCGCCTATGCCCAGAACCAGCCGGTTCAGGTGGCCATTGAAATTGCTCGCCGCATGACGCCGTCGGCCTACGCGCCGACCTTCCAGCAACTCGAAACCGCACTTGACGAGGCCAAGAATGGACCAGTCCCAGCAGCTGCCTGATGCCGAGGAGCGCGCGCTGCGCCTCCCCGCCCATGGCACCACCGTTACGGCCGAAGACCTGCGCGTGCGCCTCGTGCTCGCCGCAGACCTCGACGACGCGATCGAAATCGATGCGTCGGAAGTCGAGAGCGTCGGCCAGGCCGTCCTCCAGCTCCTCGTCGCCGCGCGCGCCGAAGCTGCTGCGGGCGGCCAGGAATTCCGCATCGCCAACCCTAGCCCCGCATTCGTCGATCGCGTGAACCGCAGCCAGCTGGCAGCGGCGATCGGCCTCGAGACCGGAGACGTTCTGTGAGCAAGTTGATCCTTACCGTCGATGATTCGGCGAGCATGCGCATGCTGCTCAAGACGTCGCTGACCGCCCAGGGCTTTCGCATCGAAAGCGCCAATGATGGCGAACACGGCCTCGAGCGCATGCACGAAGTGAAGCCCGACCTTCTCATCACCGACATCAACATGCCGAAGATGGACGGTTTCGAGCTGATCGAAGCGGTGCGCGGCGTCGCCGAGTTCCGCGGCACCCCGATCCTGGTGCTGTCGACCGAATTCTCGGACGAGAAGAAGGCCCGCGCCCGCTCGGCCGGCGCCACCGGCTGGATCACCAAGCCGTTCGAAGCCACCAAGCTGGGGGCGGCCATCCGCCGCGTGTGCCCGTGAGCGACGAACTCGACGAAATCCAGGCGATCTTCTTCGAAGAATGCGCCGAAGGTCTGGTGACCGCCGAGCAGGGCCTTTCGGCCATGCAGGCCGGCGACGTCTCGGCCGAAACCATCGCGGGCGTGTTCCGCGCGGTCCACTCGATCAAGGGCGGCGCCGGCGCGTTCGGCCATGCTGACCTCACCGCCTTCGCGCACAAGTTCGAGAACGTCCTCGACGAAGTGCGCGGCGGCAAGATCCCGCCGAGCCCCGGCGTGGTCAAGGTGATGCTGAGCGCCTTCGACATCCTGACCGACCATGTCGAATCCGCCAAGGGCCTGGCGCCCCGCCCGGCCGACCAGGCCGCGCTCGCCGCGCTCGAGCAGGTTCTTGAGAACAAGGGCGCCGATGACGGCGCGCCCGTGGCCAACTCCACCGCCCCCATACCGGCGGCGGTGGAGACTCCGGCCGCGCCGGCTGCCGCCGACGAGGCGGACGAGTTCGGCTTCGTGCCGATGGCCGTGTCGCTTGACGATTTCGACGCCCCCGCCGAGGCTCCGGCCGCGGACGCACCGTGGATCGTCACCTTCAAGCCCTCGCGCGCCGCGCTGGCCAATGCCGGCGAGCCGCTGCTGATCGTCCGCGAACTCGAAGCGCTCGGCGCCGAGATCGTCGCGGTCGACACCTCGACGGTGCCGCCGCTGCGCGACCTCGATCCCGAGGACGCCTATTTCACCTGGACGCTGCGCGTTCCGGGCGAAGTGAGCGAGAGCGACATCAACGACTGCTTCGACTTCGTCGCACCGGATTCGATCGTAGAGGTCCGCCGTGACGAGAACGCTGCCCCGGCCACCGCGCCGGTAGTCGAGGTTGCCGCCGCGGACGAGTTCGGCTTCGTGCCGGTGACCGCCGGCGTCGAGGACTTCGCCGCCGAGATGCAGCGCGTCGTCGAGACGATCGCCGCGGCCTCGCCGGCCGTCGGCAGCGTCGATACGCCCGCCATCGCCCCCAAGGCGAACAGCGATGCGCAGCAGACGATCCGCGTCGACCTGGGCAAGCTCGACCTGCTGCTCAACCTGGTCGGCGAGCTGGTGATCCGCAACTCGATCCTGGCCGACCGGCTCTCGCCGGCCGATCGCCAGCGCGTGGAACTCCCGGAACTGGCCCGCCTGACGCGCCAGATCCAGGACAATGTCATGTCGCTGCGCGCCCAGCCGATCAAGCAGGCCTTCAGCCGCGTGCCGCGCATGCTGCGCGACCTCTCGGTCGAGACCGGCAAGACGATCAACCTCGAGACCACCGGCGAGACGACCGAAGTCGACAAGGGCGTGATCGAGAAGATCGGCGATCCGCTGACCCACATGATCCGCAACGCCGCGGACCATGGCCTGGAAAGCGCCGAGGAGCGCATCGCCGCGGGCAAGTCGCCTGAGGGTACGATCAAGCTCTCGGCCGAGCAGAAGGGCGCGCGCATCTTCGTGCGGGTCTCGGACAATGGCCGCGGCATCAATCGCGAGCGGGTCAAGGCCAAGGCCATCGAAAAGGGCATCATCCCCGCCGATGCGCAGCTGTCCAACGAAGAGATCGATCAGCTGATCTGCGCCCCGGGCTTCTCCACTGCGGAAACGATCTCGAACATCTCGGGTCGCGGCGTGGGCATGGACGTGGTCCGCTCGAACGTGGAAGCGCTTGGCGGCCGCATCGAGATCCACTCGGTTCCGGGTGAAGGCACCACCTTCACCATGATCCTGCCGCTCACCCTGGCGATCCTGGACGGCATGATCGTCCGCCTCGCCGGCCAGCGCTTCGTGCTGCCGCTCGCGCATGTGCTCGAGACGGTCCAGCCCGAGCCGGGCCAGGTCAAGCGCACCGCGCCGGACAGCGAAGTGATCGACATGCGCGGCGAATATGTGCCGGTAAAGCGCACGACCGAGATCTTCGGGCTGAACGACGACCGCGCGGTCGAGGACAGCCTCGTCGTGATCGTCGAGAGCGAAGGTTCGGGCAAGGTCGGCCTCGTCGTCGACACGATCGATGATCGCCGCGAGGTCGTCATCAAGAGCCTCGACCAGAATCTCCACCCGATCCGCGGCCTGGGCGGCGCCACCATCCTTGGTGACGGCTCGATCGCACTCATCCTCGATATCGAGGCGCTCGTCGCCTCCACCAACCGCTATACCCCGAAAGGACTGGCAGCATGACCACGACCAACGACAACGCCGGTACCGACCGCAAGATCGTTACCTTCTCGCTCGCCCAGCAGACCTTCGGGATCGACATGCGCGCGCTGATCGAAATCCGTGAATGGGACGAGCCGACCCCGCTCCCCAACGTCCCGGGCTTCATCAAGGGCGTGACCAACCTGCGCGGCAACGTGATCCCGGTGGTCGGCCTCGCCGAGCGCCTGGGCTGGGAGCCGAGCGTGATCCACGCCCGCTCCTGCGTGCTGGTCGTCAACATCGCGGGCAAGCAGGCCGGCTTCCTGGTCGACGAAGTCAACGACATCGTCGCCATCGGCGAGACCGAGATCCAGCCGGCCCCCGAGGTCGAGACGATCGAGCCGACCGTGATCGCGGGCCTGGTGCGCATCGCCACGCGCCAGAAGGACGGCACCCGGGACGAGAAGGGCACCATGGTGCTGCTGCTCGACCTCGACGCGCTGAGCCTGACCAAGCACCTGGATCTCGCAGCGTGACCGCCGCCGGGGGCGCCCTGGCGCCTGCCGGCGTCGGGGTGGGCATGGCGGCGGCGAATGCGGAGCTCACGCCCCGCGATTTCGCCGCCATCGCCGCCATCATGCACGAGGATGCGCGCATCGCGCTGAGCGAGGCGAAGACCACGCTCGTCCAGTCGCGCCTCGGGCGCCGGCTGCGCGAGCACGGCCTGGCCAAGTTCTCCGACTATGTCGCGCTCGTGCAGAGCGACCCGGTGGAACGCCATGCGATGGTGGTGGCGCTGACCACGAACCACACGCATTTCTTCCGCGAGCCGCATCACTTCGATCATTTCCGCGAACACGTCCTGCCGGTGCTCAAGCGCAAGCAGGGCCCGATCCGGATCTGGTCGGCGGGATGCTCGTCGGGCGAGGAGGTCTATACGATCGCCATGTGCCTGCTCGGCCCGGACCGCACGTCCGCGACCTGGCTGCGCAATGCGGACGTCCGGCTGCTCGCCACCGACATCGCACCGCACGTCGTGGAATCGGTACGTCGCGGCTTCTATGCCGACAACGTCGCCGAGGCGGTGCCCGAGCCTTATCGCTCCACCTGGATGAAGCCCGTGCAGGGCGGCTACCAGATGGCCGACGAGGCACGCGCGCTGGTGACGGCCAAGGTGCTCAACCTGTTCGAGCCCTGGCCGCTCAAGGCCGCCTATGACGTGATCTTCTGCCGTAACGTGATGATCTATTTCGGGGATCCCGCGAAGGAAGAGCTGGAGGCGGGTTTCGTCAACCAGCTGGCTCCCGGCGCGCACCTCTATATCGGTCACTCGGAACGGCTGATCGGGCCGGCGGCGCGCCACATGCGCTCGTGCGGTCACACCATCTATCAGAAGCCGGAGGTGCACTGATGGCACCGGTACGTACGCTTATCGTCGATGACAGCGCCTCGATGCGCGCGACGCTCAAGCGCATGCTTGCCGCGGACCCGGCAATCGAGGTCGTCGGCATGGCGCCTGAGCCGTTCGCGGCGCGGGAGATGATCAAGCAGCTCAACCCCGATGTGCTGACGCTCGACGTCGAGATGCCGGGGATGGACGGGCTGTCGTTCCTCGAGCGCATCATGCGCCTCCGGCCGATGCCGGTGGTGATGTGCTCGACGCTGACCGCCCGCGGCGCGGAAGTGACGATCGAGGCGCTCCGCCTGGGCGCGGTCGACTATGTCACCAAGCCCAGCGGTACGCCCGAGGATATCGAGCGCGACGCCGTGCTGCTCTGCGAGAAGGTGAAGGCCGCCGCCCGTTCGGTCGCCCGCGCCGGGCCGCAGCGCCTGCCCGTCCAGCCGACCCTCGCGGCCGGTGCGGTCGGCGAGCGGATCATCGCGCTCGGCTCGTCCACGGGCGGCGTCGAGGCGCTGTTCTCGCTGCTCCCTGCCCTGCCCGAAAACTGCCCGCCGGTGCTGATCGTTCAGCACATGCCGGCCGCGTTCACCCGCAACTTTGCGGAGCGGCTGAACGGCGAATGCCGGGTCAATGTCGTGGAAGCTACGGACGGCGCACCGGTGCTGCCTGGAACCGTCTATATTGCTCCTGGAGGGCAGCGCCACATGGAGCTGCGCGGAGGCATTCGCGGCCATATCAAGCTGCGCGATGGCGATCCGGTCTCCGGCCACCGGCCTTCGGTGGACACGCTGTTCCACTCGGTCGCGCCGCTGGGCGCCGCCGCGGTCGGCGTGATCCTTACCGGCATGGGTTCGGATGGTGCGCAAGGAATGCTGGCCATGCGCCAGGCAGGTGCTCGTACGCTGGGCCAGAGCAAGGAAACTTGCGTGGTCTGGGGGATGCCGCGGTCAGCCAAGGAGCTGGGTGCGGTGGAACATGAAGTTGGTTTGTCTGGCATGCCTGAGGCGATCCTCAAGGCCTGCCGCGAAAAGATTGGGAGCGTCTGATGCCTGCTGCTGCAGCGATCAAGGTGATGGTGGTCGATGACCAGACCAGCATGCGCGCGATGATCCGTCGCGCTCTGCAGGATCTCGGGTTCAAGGACGTGCGCGACAAGCCGAGTGCCCAGGAAGCCCTGGCCTCGGTCAAGGCCGACCGCGTGCACCTGATCATCTCCGATTTTAACATGCCGGAAATGGACGGCCTCCAGTTCCTGGAAGCGGTCCGCACCGATGCGGTGATCGGCAA
Organism: Sphingomonas sp. OTU376; assembly: GCF_038440415.1. Taxonomy (NCBI): domain Bacteria; kingdom Pseudomonadati; phylum Pseudomonadota; class Alphaproteobacteria; order Sphingomonadales; family Sphingomonadaceae; genus Sphingomonas; species Sphingomonas sp. OTU376. The sequence continues at coordinate 63,545 of NZ_JASATQ010000017.1, forward strand.
GACGGTGTTCATCATGCTCACCGGCTCGTCGGACAAGGAGATCGTCCAGAAGGCTGCGGCCCTGGGTGTGAACAACTATGTCGTGAAGCCCTTCGCGCCCGCCGCGCTGAAGGAGAAGATCGAGCGCGTCTTCGGCGAGCTCACCTGATGCGCCGGCTCGCCATTGTTCAGGGCGAGCATGCCGTGGTCGCCGAGCCGGGGGTGGTCGTGTCCACCCTGCTCGGCAGCTGCGTCGCGGCCTGTCTGTTCGATCCGGTCGCCCGGGTCGGGGGCATGAACCACTTCCTGCTCGGCGAGCCCAGCGCGGACCAGCGCGTGGGTGCCGCCGAGATGGCGCGCTACGGCGTGCATGCCATGGAAGTGGTCATCAACGGGATGATGCAGAAGGGCGCGGTGCGCGGCCGGCTGATGGCGCATCTATACGGGGGTGCCAACATCGTCTCCGGACTGGGCTCGATCGGCTCCTCGAACGCGTCGTTCGCGCGCCGCTTCATGGAAACCGAAGGCATCCAGGTGGCGCATGCGGACCTGGGGGGAACGAGCGCGCGCAAGATCGAGTTCCTGCCGCATGAGGGCCGCAGCCGCTGCGTCAAGGTTACGGACCGCGTGCCCGAGCGCCCGCTGGTCCCCGTTCAAGCCCCGGTTTCCGGTGGCGATTTGGAGCTGTTCTGATGTCCTGCATGCCCATCCCCTCACAGCTCTCCGGTTCGCAGGCGATCTCCGGCTTCGACCCCTTCTCGTCGACGCTCCACACCGTGGTGGCGAACGAGATCCGCGAGATGCGGGTGAAGCTCGAGGCACTGGCGGAAGTGCTCGTATGCGACGAGCATTTCGCGGCCTCGTACCTCGAGCAGCTGCAGGACTTCGACTATCTCATCCAGCATGCCGATGAGTGCGTGAACCTGCTCGAGCGGATTGCCGGGGGCGAGGACTCGCTCACCGCGATCGGCCATATCCGCCTCGGCGCCGTGCAGCAGCGCATGCGCGACGCGCTTCGGAGCGCCTGACCATGCCAGCTTATGGCGGCAATGATCGTCCGATCATCATCAAGCGGGTCAAGAAGGTCGCCGGGGGTCACCATGGCGGCGCCTGGAAGGTCGCATATGCCGACTTCGTGACCGCGATGATGGCGTTCTTCATGCTGCTATGGCTGATCGCCAATCCGGACAAGCAGCGCCTGAAGGGCCTCGCCGCCTATTTCTCGCCGACCGTGTCAGACACCGCGCCGTCGACTCCCGTGATGGGAACGTCGGAAGGTGCCGGCGGCCAGGCGCGCCGTTCGTCGAACGACAGCAGCCGCGCCAATGGCACGCCAACCACCGAGGCCGCGACCAGCGGCGCGGCGCGCGGCGGCACCGCCAATGTGCCCGACACCTCGATGCGCGTCCTCGCCAGCGAGCTGCAGGTCGCGCTCGATTCCGTGCCGCAGGACCAGGGCCGCAAGAGCGTGGCGATCCAGCCCGACCGCGACGGCATGCGCATCACGCTGATGGACACCGACAAGCAGTCGATGTTCCGCGCCGGCACTGCCGAGCTAAATCCGTTCGCCCGTTCGCTGCTCGCCAAGACCGCGGCCAAGCTCGCCCAGTCGGGTGGCCAGATCGCGATCGAGGGACATACCGATGCCTCGGGCGGCGGCCAGAGCGACGCCAACTGGCAGCTTTCGGGCGCCCGCGCGCTCGCCGCGCGCCAGGCGATGATCGCATCGGGCATGACAGCGGACCGCTTTGCAGAGGTCGTCGCCATGGGCGGCACCCGGCCGGTGTTCCCGGACCAGCCCGATCGACCGGAGAACCGGCGGATCACCATCGTCCTGAAGGCGGAAGCTTCGTCGCTGCCGACCGACAGCAGCTTCAAGTTCTGAGTATCGGCGCCATGAAGAAGATCCTGTTCCTGATCGTCGTGCTGCTCTCCGGGCTTGGCCTGGGGGGCGCTGCTGCATTCGGCACCCTGCTGGTGCTGGGGCCCCGCCCCGCCCAGGCCGCTTCGGCTCCGGCAGCTGCAGAGGAAGTCAAGACGGCGTTCGTGCCCGTCGACAAGCTGCTCGCACCGCTTGTCTCGGCCGATGACGGCCGCCTGACCGGCTATGTCCAGTTCCAGTTCAACCTCGAGGTGCCGGAGGACAAGTCGTCCGAGGTGACCGCGCGGCTGCCGCTGCTGCTCCACGCCATCAACATGCGCACCTTCAAGACGCCGATGGCAGCGGGCAAGGACGGGCTGCTGCCCAGCCTCGACCAGTTCCGCAAGGTAGTGGAAGCATCGGCCCCCGAAGCGTTCGGCGCCGGTGTCGTCCGCAAGGTCGCGATCACTCAGGCTACTCCTGCGTAAACTACGTATTTTGTAGGATATGGGCCCGCCTCCGCCGTCGCCCACCCTATAAAATAGGAAGAACCCGCAACCAGCCGAGGACAAAGTGGAAGCCATCCCCGCCAGCGCATTCGAGGATCGCGACGACTGGGTCGAGCGCGCACCACGTGCCGTGGCCACCCTGCTCGTCGGCAAGCTGAGCCATGAGGGAAATCCCGGCCAGCTTTGCCGCGTACGGAATATCTCCGAGCATGGCATGCAGATCGACACGATCGCGTCCCTGCTGCCGGCCATGAAGATCAGCGTCGAGCTGCGCGGTGGCGCCCAGCTGAGCGGCGCGATCGCGTGGACCAAGGGCAGCCGTGCCGGCGTCCGCTTCGACGCACCCGCCGACGTCAACGCGATCCTAGGCAAGCCCCAAGCCGAAGCCACCGCAGCGCGCCCGCGCTCGCCGCGCTTCACCGCCGACGTGCCGGCGCGGATCAGCTCGCTCGGCCGCTCGATCGACGTGATCGTTGCCGACCTGTCCCAGGGCGGCGCCTGCCTCCGCCTGCAGCGCACGCTGCGCGTCGACAGCGAAGTGATCCTGATGATCCCCGGCCTGCCCACGCGCCGCTGCACCACGCGCTGGAGCAACGAGGAATTCGCGGGCATCGCCTTCCACGATCCGATTTCCTACACCGAACTCTCGGCCTGGCTGGACAGCCCCGCAGCGCATAGCTGAACGATTTTACGATCTTAACGCAGACTGGGGCGTCCGCGCCGTGGCACGGGCGCCTCTTTTTGCGTTCCAACACCGGGTGCGCTCCGACTCGCGGAAGTACACAAAGTACAGGCCAAGAGCGGGTTTTCGCCCTCGCTATCTTCCCTATTTTCCCGGAGACGCGTCCGATTTCGCAATATTCTTGCGGCAGCGTGATCCTATTTTCCAACAGAATGACAGAGCGGCCAGCGAGCGGACGGGCCGGACCAGACGACCAGGCGAAATCCCACATTGCAAGGACGGGACGGAACCACGGCCTCGCTCAGCAGGGGCCGTGCCAGAAGACCTCGTGGCTGAGCTCGGAATAACAGCCCTCGAGCATCGGCAACGCCCGCTTGCCGGCACCGACATGATATCCCCAGCCGCCATCGAAAAAGGGCTTGATCAGGATATCGACGCCCCATTCGTGCACGATGACCCGATCGGGATGGAGGCCCGCAATGGCAGCGGGCCATTGGCTCTCCGGGATGGAAGCATAATATTCCGGCGGCCTGGCCGGATATCTTGCGATCAGCGCTCGGGCTTCGCCGCGGATCGCCGCCAGCCTTGCCGGATCGGATACGGGCCAGGGGAGATGCGAGAGCAGCAACGGCGCCATAGGCCAGCAGCATCGCCAGGGCGACGAGCGCGATGGTGCAGCCTTTCCGACGCGTCATCTGCGGAGTGAAGCATATCTTCGATGCGTTAGCTATCGGCGGCACAGATATACGGCACCGCAATCCTCCCCCGGAGTGCGAGGGGGACCGCCAGCGGAGCTGGTGGTGGAGGGGAGCGCGCCTCAAGCGACATAGCCCGTGGAGAATACCCCTCCACCAGCTTCGCTGCCCCCCTCCCCCTCCGGGGGAGGATTGATTGAACAACCCTCCGCCCCCCGAAGCAAAAAGGGCGGGCGCCCCCCGGCACCCGCCCTTTCTTCCCTGAACACTCGGCCGCTTCGCTATGTGGCGAAGCTTTTGACCAGCGACCCGGCGACCAGCGCCCAGCCATCCACCAGCACGAAGAAGATGATCTTCATCGGCAGGGATATCGTTGGTGGCGGGAGCATCATCATGCCCATCGCCATCAGCACCGCCGACACCGCCAGGTCGATGACCAGGAACGGCAGCAGCAGAAGGAAACCGATCTCGAAGGCGCGGCGCAGCTCGGAGATCATGAAGGCCGGCGCCAGCGTCGTCAGCGGGGTCTCGGCCCGGTTCTGGATCGGCTTGCCGCCCAGATCGGCGAACAGCTTGAGGTCGCCGTCGCGCACCTGGCTGAGCATGAACTTCTTGAAGGGCTCCGCGGTGCGCTCGAACGCGACCTGCTCGGTGATCTGGCCCTTGGTGTAGGGATCGACGCCCTGCTCCCACGCCTTGTTGAAGGTGGGGGCCATGACGAAGAAGCTGAGGAACAGCGCCAGGCTGATGATCACAGGGTTGGGCGGCACGCCGGGCGCGCCGATACCGGTGCGCAGCAGCGAAAGCGCGACCACCATGCGGGTGAAGCTGGTGACGGTCATCAGCAGGCCCGGGGCCAGGCTGAGCACCGTCAGCATCAGCACCAGCTGGATCGCCTTGGCCGAGAGCGCGCCGTCAGCGCCGCCGATGTTGATCGTCGTGCCCTTGGACTGGGCATACGCCTCAGCCGGCATGAAGATCAGGGCGGCGACCGCCGCCGCGAGGATCTTATGCATCGATCGCGGCCCGGACCGCTGCGCGGTTCCACCGCGTGGTGTTGCGCGGCTCGCGGACGCGCTTGGGCGGACGCTGGGCCGACGGCGTGCAGGCTGCAACTACCGTGGGCGAGGCCACCTTGGCGGCAGTGCGCTTGGCCGGGCGCTTCGGCAGCTCGATCGACTTGGGCAGCTCGATCAGCTTCGAAATCTCGGGAAGCTTGGGCAGCTCGACACGATCGACCAGCTTGGCGAAGTTGCCGCGCAACGCGGCGAGATCCTCGGCCAGGTTGGCGGCCGGCACCGGCTCCGCGGCGACTTCCGGCTCGGCCGGCTCGGGCGCGGCGATGCCGGTCTCGATCGTCGACTGGCCCTCGGGGCCGAACATCACGAGATGCTCCATCCCGTCACGGCGGATCAGCGCGACCGAGCGCTTGCCGTCGACCGACAGCCGCTCGACGATCTCGATACGCTTGCGGCGCGAGCTGCTCACGCGGCCGGGCAGCTTCACGTCATAGCGCTTCACGAACCACAGCGCGCCGGCGAGCATGCCGAGCACCATTCCGAGCGCACCGATGGTGCGCAGCATCGACAGGATATCCATCAGTGGCGCTGCTTCTTCACGAGCTCGGTGATCTCGAGCGACATCACTTCGCCGTCGACCAGGACGACGCCCTTCGCGACGAGTTCGTCATTCACATATACGAGCGAGGGATCATCCTGGCTGCTTTCCAGCGGGATCATCGCGCCACGGCTCATCTGCAGGACCTGGCGGATCGGCACATTGGCCGAGCCCAGCACGATCGACATATCGACCATAATTCCGTCGAGCACTGACATGCGTGTTCCTTTCTGGATGACTTATAGGAACCTTTTTTCCGCGCTCGGCGCCCGGCCCGGCAATTTTTGCCTACAATGGAGGAAACGGCCCATCGGGGGCTGTCTGGAAGGACGATCATGGACCTCAAGACCTCGCTCGGCATCTCCGCCTCGGGCCTGCGCGCGCAGTCGCTGCGCATGCGCGTGATCGCGGAAAATCTGGCGAACCAGGACTCGGTTTCGGACACCCCGGGCGGCGATCCCTATCGCCGCCGCGTCGCCAGCTTCAAGGCCGAAGTCGATCGCTCGACCGGCGGCATGGGCGTGAAGGTCAAGTCGATCGAGAACGACAAGTCCGATTTCACCAAGGTCTATCAGCCGGGCCACCCGGCCGCGGACAAGGACGGCTATGTCCTCAAGCCCAACGTCAACGGCCTGATCGAGACCGCCGACATGAAGGCTGCGCAGCGCAGCTACGAAGCCAATCTCAATGCCATCGAGGCCGCGAAGAGCCTGACGATGCGCACCATCGATCTCCTCAAGTAAAGGATACCCGGAATGTCCATCGGAGCACTTGATGCGATGTCGGCCTATAGCCGCGTCGCAGGCCTTGGCGGTACCAACAGCAAGACCGACCCGATCAAGACCGGCGGCAGTGCCGGCGGCTTCGGCGCAATGGTCGAGGACATGGTCACCGGCACCGCCGACCAGCTGCGCACCGCCGAGAAGGCGTCGGCCCAGCAGGTTGCCGGCAAGGGCGACCTGATCGACGTCGTCACCGCCATCGGCGCCGCCGAGACCGCGCTCGACACCATGGTCGCCGTGCGCGACCGCGTGGTGAACGCCTATTCCGATATCATGCGGATGCAGATCTAACCGCGATGCTGCCGTCGCAGGTCCTTGCGCTGGCGCAGAGTGCGCTGATGCTGGTGCTCACCATCGCGGGTCCGCTGCTGCTGACCTCGCTGATCGTGGGCACCGTCATCGGCCTGCTCCAGGCGCTGACGCAGATCCAGGAAACGACGCTCACCTTCGTCCCAAAGCTGCTGGCGATGGGACTGGTGCTGCTGTTGATGCTCCCGACGATCGGCGCGGCGCTGAGTGACTTCATGACCAAGATCAGCGGCATGATCGTGACCGGCGGATGACCCTGCCCCCCGATCTTGCCCTGCAGGCCTCGGCCTTCTTCATCGTCTTCGCCCGCGTGGGCGCGGTGCTGATGCTGCTCCCGGTGTTCGGCGACGATGCCATCCCGGGCCGCATCCGGCTGATGATCGCCTTCGGGCTTTCGGCCACCATGTACGGCCTGGTCGGCGCCCCTGCCCGCGTCGCGGTCGAGGCCGGCGCCGCCCTGCCCGCCGTGCTCGTCGCCGAGCTGATGACCGGCCTGGCCATGGGCATGATCGTCAAGATCCTGTTCTTCTCGGTCTCCATGGCGGGATCGATCATCTCCACCCAGATCGGCCTGTCCTCCGCGGTGATCTTCGATCCCGCGCAGAGCGGCAGCGCGCCGATGCTCTCCAAGTTCGTCGCCATGGCGGCGGCGCTGGTCTGCATGGGCATGCAGGTCCACCACCTCTGGCTCGGCGCGATCGTCCACAGCTATCAGAGCTTCCCGGTCGGCGGTCTGCCGCCCGCGCATGACTTCGCGATGCTCGCGGTCGAGGCGATCACCCGTTCGATGACGCTCGGCCTCAGCCTGGCCGCGCCCCTCCTCATCTACGGCATCGTCTTCAACGTAGCCCTCGGCCTCGCCGCGCGCGTCGCCCCGGCGATCCAGGTCTTCTTCATCGCCCAGCCGCTCAACCTGCTGCTCGGCATCAGCCTGGCCGCAGCCACGCTCGGCACCATGCTCACCTTCTTCGCCCGCGCGATGGGCGATGCGATGCAGGGAGGCTGGTGATGTCGGGCGATACGGACCAGGACGACAAGACACACGACCCTACAGACAAGAAGCTGGAGGACGCCCGCGAGAAGGGCGACGTGCCGATGGCCCCCGAGATGAAGCATGCCGCGATCTTCATCGGCATGCTCGTCGTCATGGGCGGGCTCGGCACCTATACCATGCAGCTGATGGGCAATCTGTTCGTGCGGCTATGGGGCAGCGCCGACGATTTCCGGATGGAGCCGCGCGGCGCCGAGGACTTCGCGACCGGCGTGCTGAGCGCCACCGCCACCGCGCTGATGCCGGTGCTCGGCACGCTGTTCGCCATCGCGCTGATCGGCGGCATCCTCCAGGGCCGACCGATGATCAGCTGGAGCCGGGTCAAGCCCAAATGGTCCAAGCTAAACCCGGCCAGCGGCGCCAAGCGGATGTTCGGCAAGCAGGCGCTGGTGGAATACGCCAAGACCGTCGCCAAGCTCTGCCTGGTCGGCGGCGTGGCCGCGTATCTGGCATGGCCCCATGCCGCCACCGTTGACTCCATGGTCGGCGCCGACCTGCAGGAAGTGGGCAGCGCCACGCATGGCATCGTCTATTCGATGCTGCGCCCGATCGCGATGCTGGTGGGCGCACTCGCCCTGTTCGATTTCGTCTGGCAGCGCCGCGCGTTCCTCAAGCGGATGCGGATGAGCCTCCAGGAGATCAAGGACGAGCACAAGCAGAGCGAAGGCGATCCGCACATCAAGGCGAAGATCCGCCAGATCCAGATGCAGCGCTCGCGCAACCGCATGATGCAGAACGTGCCCAAGGCGAGCGTGGTGATCACCAACCCGACCCACTACGCCGTCGCGCTGCAGTACGATCACGGCCAGATGGCGGCACCGGTAGTTGTCGCCAAGGGCGTCGACGCCATCGCGCTCAAGATCCGCGAGATCGCGACCGAGAACAACATCCCGCTGGTCGAGAACCGCCCCCTCGCCCGCGCACTCTATGCCAATGCCGAGCTCGATCACCCGATCCCGGTCGAGCATTATGCCGCCGTGGCGGAAGTCATCAGCTATGTGCTGAAGATCGCGAAGAAGCGCGCCTGAGCGCCACTTCCCCGCGATCGTTCAAAGTCCGTCAGAACTTCAGGCGTGCACCCGCGGTCAGCACCACGGCGCTGGCGTTGCGCAGTTCGCCATCGGTGAGGATCGGCGTCTGCGCGGCGGTGCCGGCATAGGCCGCGGTCACGCGGTCGATCGGCGCGTCGGCGAAGCTGACATAGTTGGCCGCGAGATCGAACGAGAGCTTCTTGCTCGCCGCATAGCTGCCGCCCAGGCCGAAGTTCCAGCGATCCGAATCCGGCACGCGGGCGTCACGCTCGGTATCCTGGGTCGGCGTGGTCGCGCGCTGGACGCCGGCACGCAGCGTCACCTTGGGCGACACGGCATAGTCGACGCCGCCGGCATAGCTCCAGCTGGTGCGATAATTCTCGGGGAGCGCGGCATTGACCGGCGCACCGAGGCGGATCGCATCGAACTTGTCCCAGCCATAGCGGATGACCTGCGCGTTGAGGGTCAGCTTGTCGGTCGCCGCGAAACGGGCGCCGGCAATCGCCTGGGACGGCGTGTAGAACTTCGCCTCGATGCCCGAGAGCGCCCGGTTCGACGTCGCGAGCGGGCCGACCAGCCCGGAGACGGTGAGGTCACCCTTCAGCGTATGCTCGATCGCCGACTTGTAGCTGAGGCCCAGGGTGAAGCGGCTCGAGTGGAGTTGCACGCCGGCGGTCCAGCCGAAGTCCCAGCCGTCGCCCTTCAGCTCCTGGCGGCCGTCCGGCAGCGTCGCGGCGAGGTTGGGCAGCGCGTTGCTCAGGCTGGCATCGGTGTACTCGATGTTGAGGCCGGCGCCGACGCGCAGCCAGTCGGTCACCGCCACGCCGATGCTCGGCTGGATGTCGATGGTGCGCAGCTTGGTCTTGTCGGCGCTGTAGCGCGCCCAGCTGTCCGACGGATAATCGGTAGTGAAGCTGTAGGGCGAGGTGATCGACACGCCGAGCGCGATGCGATCGTTGAGCGGCACGGCGATCGCGCCCGACGGCAGCACGCCGTTGTTGATCGGATTGCGGGTGATGCCGTTGCCGCCGACCGGCGCGGCCGGCTGGCCCGGACGGACGATCAGCGTGCCGCTGTCGACGACTTCGCCGCGCGGCAGGATGACGGAAGCGGAGATGGTGCCATCGCCATTCTCGATGCCGCCGATCGAAGCGGGATTCCACCAGATCGAAGCCGAGCCGGTGTCGGCGGCCTCACCGGAGAAGGCGCGGCCGGCGGCGCGCGCGGACTGTTCCTGGAGGTAGAAGGCCTGGGCGTTGGCAGCCTGAGAGAAGCCGATCAGCGCGAACAGCGCACCGCCGGTGGCAAGCGAAACCTTGTAGGGGGACATTCGGGTAATCCTTGATACGCAGTACTGAACGGAAACTGGGAAACGCGTCTCAGCGGACGCGGGTCCAGGTCTGGGTACGGCAGAAGGGCTTGAATACGCAGCCGCGCAGGTTGAGCTGGTCGTTGCCGGTCATCGTCACTTCGGCGCTATAGGTCTTGCCGTCCTCGGCATTGTAGATCTTGCCGCCATACCAGCCGGCGCCCTGCTGCTTGAAGCCCGACAGGATCTGCAGGTTCATCAGCCGCCGGTTGCGCAGCGCCTTGTCGCTGTTCTGGGCATCGGCCAGGTTCGGATTGGTGCGCAGCTTGTCGGACGAGACGATCTTGCCACAGATCGACGTGCCGCAGCGCGCGATCTCGACGATTCCATTGTGCACGGGGGTCTTCCAGCGGCCGACGACTGCGTCGCCGGACTGGGGTGCCGGGGCCGCTGCGACGGCGAGCCCCATAAGCAAAGCCAACATAGGCATACTCTCCTCGAGGGGTCTCCATGCCGGGCTCTCACGGCCGGTCACGGGTGAAACGATCTCGCCCTTTCGAACGCGAAACCGTTGTCGCCTCCCTAGGTTCCAAAAACCGGGTATGCAAATGCGTTCGGATTTGAAACTGAAAAGTCGCTGATGCCGTAGGGTAAATCCGGGCGTGAAATCAGGCCTGAAGATCGAGTTTGGCCAGTTCGACTCGCACGCGCAGCTCGATATCGGACAGGATGGCCGCCAAAGCAGGATCGTCGCTGTGCTCGAAGGTCTCGGACCATTCGACGATCGCCTGGAGCTTCGCCGGGCTGACCACGCCGGCGACCAGCTCGCGGTGGAGCTGATCGAGCATGTCGACACCGCGCTGGGCATCGACTGCCTGCTTGCGGCGGCGCTCGATCGCGGGATCGGCGGCGGCAAGCGTGACGAGCATCGCGACCGAGGGATTGAGCGCCTGCGCGGCGTTGGTCCCCTGCGGCACGGGCGCAGGCGCGGCGGGCGCCTCGCCTTCTTTCACCGAGAAGCCGGACGCGACCTTGGGCAGCGCAGCCAGCAGGCTTTGCAGCATGGGTCCCTGGAGGTTCTCGATACGCACGAAATCTCGTCCTTCGGCACTTTTTGCCTACCTCTATCCTATAAGAGAATTATCGGAAATTTTCCACTCCCAGGGGTTATATGCTGCGCTACGCCGCTCCCATGATCGCCCTGCTGCTGAGCACGGCCATCGCACCGGCCGCAATGGCCCAGACGCGGATCAAGGACGTCGTCAACGTCGAGAACGTTCGCGACAACCAGCTCGTGGGCTATGGCCTGGTCGTCGGCCTGGCCGGCACCGGCGATCGCCTGCGCAACACGCCGTTCACCGAGGAATCGATGCAGGCCATGCTCGAGCGCATGGGCGTGAACATCCGCGGCACCGAGATGAAGACGCAGAACGTCGCCGCCGTCTCGATCACCGCGACGATGCCGCCCTTCGCGCGCAACGGCTCGCATATCGACGTACAGGTCTCCGCCCTTGGCGACGCGACCAGCCTGCAGGGCGGGACGCTGATCGTCTCCTCGCTGCGCGGCCTCGACGGCGAGATCTATGCCGTCGCCCAGGGCAATGTCGCGGTCTCCGGCTTCAAGGGCCAGGGTGCCGCCGCCAGCGTCAGCCGCGGCGTGACCACCTCCGCCCGCATCGCCGGCGGCGCGATCATCGAGCGCGAAGTCCCCTATTCGCTCCAGTCGGCCACCGGCCTCAAGCTGGCGCTCAAGAACCCGGACTTCGCCACCGCCGATCGCATCGCCGCGGCGATCAACGCCAAATATCCGGGCAGCGCCACCGTGCTCGACCCCGCGACCGTGCAGCTCACCCCGGGCCCGAACTTCGTCGGCAACGTGATCGACCTGGTCACCCGCATCGGCGAGCTTGCGGTCAAGGTCGACCAGCCGGCACGCGTCGTCATCAACGAGGCATCGGGCACCGTGGTGATGAACGCCGATGTGCGGATCACGCCGGTGGCGATCGCCCAGGGCGGCCTGACCATCACCGTCACCGAGAGCCCGCAGGTCTCGCAGCCGGCACCGCTTTCGAACGGCCAGACCACCGTGGTGCCGCGCACCAATGTGCAGGTGGACGACGGCAACGGCGCCAGCCTGGCGCTGATCGACGGCGCCAGCCTGCAGACGCTGGTGAGCGGGCTCAACACGCTGGGCGTATCCCCGCGCGACCTGATCACCATCCTCCAGGCGATCAAGACCGCCGGCGCCCTCCAGGCCGACATCGAGGTACAGTGATGCAGAACGTGACCAATGTGCCGGGGCAGCAGGTCCCGACCAGCACGAACAATCCCAAGCTCGACGCCAAGAACCGCGAGACCGCCAAGAATTTCGAAGCGGTGTTCCTCGGCCAGATGACCCAGCTGATGCTCGAAAGCGTCCAGCAGGGCGATGGCGAGTTCTCCGGCGGCCACGGCGAGGAGATGTTCCGTGGCATCATGGCGGAAAAGCTCGGCAATTCGATCGCCGAACGCGGCGGCATCGGCCTCGCGCCGGTCGTACTCGACCAGATCATCAAGCTTCAGGGGGGAAATAAGTAAGTGACCGAGCAGCTCATCGACGCAATGGTGTCCCTCACCCACATCATGGAAGAGGAAAGCGAGCAGCTGTCCCGGGCGCCCTATTTCCCCGAGATGCCCGAGATCGCCGCGGTCAAGCTGCGCCTGACCGGCCGGATCGAAGCCGAAGTGGCGCGGATGAAGCGCGAAGCGCCGGACAATTGGGCCGAGCGGCTCGCTCCGGAAGAGCGCGAGCGGCTGGCCGAGGCGAGCCGCGGCCTGCGTGACGCCTCCACCGTCAACCAGCAAATCCTCAAGCGCCAGATCGAGCTGTCGACCGACATGATGGGCGCGATCGCCGCCGAGGCCCAGCGCCTGACCGGCACCCGCAACATGACCTATGGCGCAGGCGGCGGCCTGGCCTCGAGCGAGGCCCCGGCGCCGATCTCGATCAACGCGCGGCTGTAAATCTCTCCTAAAGCCCTCTCCCGCAATCGGGAGAGGGCTAACAAAAAAGGCCCGCGATCGCTCGCGGGCCTTTTTGCATTCTACAACCGAAGGAAGCGCTTAGCCGCCCTTGCCCACAGCGGTTTTCAACATGCTGATCTGCTTGCGGTAGAGGTTGGTCATCGCGGTGAAGTCGGCCTGGACCTGACCGAGCTTGAGCAGCTGGTCTTCGAGCGTGACGTTGTTGCCGTCGGGCTTGGTCTCGCTGATGTCCTTGTCGAGCACGATGCCCGCGCCGGCCGGCTGGATCGCGCCCAGGCCCTTCATGCCGGCGGTCAGCTCGACGCGCGGCTTGGCGACCCGGATGCCGCCCGTGCTGTTGCCGACCAGATCGGAGAAATCGGCGTCCTCGACGGTGCGCGCCTTGAAGCCCGGGGTCTCGCTGTTGGCGATGTTCTGGGCGATCACGCGCTGGCGATCGGAGAGGTTGTCCATCTGGCGGCGGATGCCGGCAAGAATCGGAGGCATGTCCATGGATCAGAACCCGTATGAAGAAGGAGTGGAGCTGTTCAGGCGATCGAGTGCCGCCTGATAGTTTGCGAGCTGGGCATTCACGATCGCGGTGCTCTCGGTGCCCGTCGCGGAATTGCGCTTGGTGCCGTTGATGATGTTGCTCTTGGAATCGTCCCAATAGAGCGAGCGATAGGCGGTCTGCGTCATCGAGATCGCGTCCTTGATCTTGCCGAGCGCGACCTTGGCCATGTCGAGGTTGCTCAGGTTGAGCCCCTCGCCCAGGTCGAGGCCGAAGCTGCCGCCCGGACGGACCTTGGGCGCGCTGCTCGAGACCGCCGCCTGGGTCGAGATCCGTTGCGGCTCCATGCCGAGCTTGGCGAGCGCATCGCTGTCGCCGGTGCCGGCCAGCAATTGCAGCTGATGTCCCGGCTTCATGGTGATGCGCAGCTGCTGGACGCCATCGACCGCGGTGGCGGTGACGGTCGCCTTGGACGCGCCGAGCATGCCCTGCATGCGCGTGGCGATCGACTGGAGCGTGTCGTCGGCGAGGATGGTGAGCTTGCGGACCGAGCCGTCATCGGCCTTGAACGAGAAATAGTCGCCCGCCTTCAGGCCGGTCTGGGTGGTCACCTTGTTCGACGCGATCGCGTTGATCGTGCCGCGGCCATAGCCGAGCGCCGAGACCGCGCTGGCGCCGCCGCTATCGGCCGATACGCGGACCGGCTCGGTACGCAGCAATGCCTGGCCGAATTGAGTGGTATTCTCGACTGCGCCAGTCGAGCCGTCGACACGTGTGACGAAGCCATCGGTGGGTCCCCGCCGCGTCGCAGCGAGATCGCCAGTGGTGCGGCCGCCGGCATAGAGATCGCCGTTCATGAAGGCGATGCTGTCGACTTGGTCGTCCGCCGAGGAGCCGATATAGGTGGTGCTGGCGTTCGACAGATTGGCGTCGATCCGCGTAACGAAACCATCACGACCGCCGCTGATCGAATTCACCTGGGTGCCCGAAAGCGCGCCGGAGGTCGCACCGCCCACGCCGATCGTGCCGTCATCGGCGACAGCGAGCACGCGTGCATCGGCGGTGCCGAGGCTGAGGCTGCCGAGATCGGTGGCGAGCGCCCCTCCCTGCATCTTGAGCAGTTCGGCATTGCCGTCATGCGAGACGAGCGCGAGGACGTTGCCGTCATTGTCGACCGCGAGCGCATTGACGCTGTCGCTGCCGGCACCGGTAATGGTACGACGCTCGGCGATCTTGCCGCTGGCGTCGATCCGGGCGACGAAGCCGTCATTGCCCGATGCGATGCGGCCGCCGACATAGATGGAGCCGTCCGCGCCGACCGCGACGGCCTTGGCGACATCGGTGCCGCCCGAGCGAACCACGGTGGAGAATTTCTCGTCGCCGTTCGTGGCATATTTCGCAACGACCATGTCGCCATCGGTGGAAGCGCCGCCAAAGCTGCCGGTGACGGTGCCCGCGACGACGATGCTGCCATCGGGGCCGAGGCTGACAGCGGCGCCGGTCGACGAACCAGTCGCGCCCAGGCTCCGCTGCCACACGACATTGCCCGCGCCGTCCACCTTGGTGAGGAACAGGTTGCTGTCGCCATCAGACAGGTTGGCGCCAAGGTCGCCCTTGGTGGTGCCGACGATGTAGCTGTTGCCCTGCGCGTCGGTAACGACCGAGGCCGCATCGGTATTGGCGTAGACGTTGCTGGTCGACGTCTTGACGGTCTTCACCTTGCCGTCGAGATCAGTCGTCGTCGAAGTGGTCGTCGTGGTCTTGCCGGCGGCGACGTTCTGCGCGGTCGCCTGGCGATCGAGCGCCTGGATCGTGCCCATGGCGGTGCGGGTATTGTCACCGGCAGGATCGTCGAAGCGGAAGAGCTGGGTCGAGCTCGGTGCATCGAGCGCGGTCTGGCCGGTCGCGACGACCAGCGCGTCCTTGGCGTTGGTCTGGTCGAGGGTGATCTGTTCGAAGCCGGTGGGATTCGAAAGCGTGAAGCCCCATTTGCCGCTTTCGTTGGTTACCTTGAAGGTAGACTTCCAGCGCGGCACCGTATTGCCGTTGGCATCCAGCTGCGGCGTGCCATCGGTGTTCAAATTGGGAATTGCCTGGATCGCGGCGTTGAACTGGGCCGCGACCGAGTCCAGCGTCGGCGGCTGGGCGCCCTGCGACAGATCGACGGTGACGGTCTGCGCCGAGACGCCGGGCTTGCTCAGCGTGATCGAGAACTGCTCGCTGCCGGTCAGGCCCGGAATGGCCTCGGCACGCGTCTTGACCAGGCCCTTGCCCTCGGTCTCGTACACATTGGTGGAGACGAGCTTGTTCGTCGTGACGCTCGACGAGGGCTTGCCATAGGCGAGCTTCACCAGATCGGACGGCGCGGTGCTGAGATAGGTCTGGAGCTCGTCCAGCCCCTTCTGGAAAGTCTTCTGGAGATTGGCGCGCTGGGCGTCCGACGTAGTCTTGGCGCTCGCCGTCTCGGCCAGCACGCGCAGCTTGTCGAGCGCCTGATAGGCCGTGAAGCTGGTCTGCACGTCCTTGGGCAGGAACGCACCACCGGCGTCGGTGGTGGACGGCGTGATGATCGAGCGCAGCGCCGTGATCGCCGCAACCTGGCTGGCGTTAACCGGAAGCTCGTTGCTGCTCTTCCACGGCGCGATCGTCGCCGCGGTGGTGAACTGCGCCTTGGCAGCGCGCACGGCCTTGCTGTCATAGGTGATCGCCGACACCGCCGAGGTCATCGTCGAACTCGACCCCGTCAGAATACTTAAGCCGATCAGACTACCAGATAAATTAACCGTCATCGCGCTCCGCCTCGCTTCCTCGATCCTATAATAGAGGGAAAGCCGCCCCCACCCGTGTGTACGGGCGCAAATTTTTCGCGAGGGAAACGAAAAATCATGACCGTCATGGCGCCGATTGCCGAACCGCCCGAACTCAAGCGTTTCACTGGCCCGCAGCGCGCCGCCGCGCTGATGCTGGCCCTGGGCAAGGATCATGGCGCCCCGATCTGGGAACAGCTGACCACCGACGAGGTGAAGGAGCTGTCGTCGTGCATCGCCGGGCTGGGCCGGATTCCGGCCCCGGTGGTGGAGCACCTGCTCGTCCAGTTCACCAGCGAGATCGCCTCGATGTCGTCGATGCACGGCAGCTACGAGACGACCGAGCGCCTGCTCGCCGGCATACTGCCTGCCGAGAAGGTGAAGGAGATCATGGAGGACATCCGTGGTCCCTCGGGCCGCACGATGTGGGACAAGCTGTCGAACGTCTCGGAAAGCGTCCTCGCCGGTGCGCTCAAGCACGAATATCCGCAGACCGTGGCGGTGATCCTCTCCAAGCTGCGCCCCGACCATTCGGCCCGCGTGCTGGCCGAGCTGCCGCGCGACTTCTCGGTCGACGTCGTGATGCGCATGCTGCGCATGGAGACGGTGCAGAAGGAAGTCATCAACCAGGTCGAGCAGACGCTGAAGAGCGAGTTCATGACCAACCTGTCGCGCTCGCAGAAGCGCGATCCGCACGAGGCGATGGCCGAGCTGTTCAACTCGCTCGACCGCTCGACCGAGGAAGCGATGCTCAACGCGCTGGACAACAAGGCGCCGGAAAGCGCCGAGCGGATCCGCGCCCTCATGTTCACCTTCGAGGACCTCGGCAACCTGCTGCCGCCGGCGATCGCCGCGATCGTCCGCAGCGCCGACAAGCGCCAGATGGCGCTGGCCCTGAAGGGTGCGCCGGAAAGCCTGAAGACGCTGTTCTTCGGTGCAATGACCGAGCGTGCGTCGAAGCTGCTGCGCGAGGACATGGCGGGCATGGGCCCGGTGCGCGCACGCGATTGCGAAGAAGCCCAGTCGGCGCTGGTACGCCTGGCGAAGGATCTGGCGGACCGCGGCGAGATCCTGCTCGTCGACCCCAAGTCCGACGACGCGATGATCATCTAAGGAACCGATACGATGAGCATGCACGCCCATGTGAATGTCGAGCGCTTCGGCTTCGACCGGATCTTCGCGATCCCGCCGGGCAAGGGTGCGCCGATCGGCCCCGACGCCACGCTCGAAGTGGCGACGCTGCGCGCCGAACTGGCGCTGCTCCGCTCCGAGCAGGAGTCGGCGCTCGCGCTGGCGCGGGCGCAAGGTTATGAGGCCGGGCTCGCCCAGGCGCGCAACGAGCGCGAAGTGGCGCTGCTGAGCGCCGTAGATGCGCTGCAGGCCGGGATCGAGGGCATCGACGCCCGCTTCGGCCAGGTTTCCGAGCGCGTGACCGGCGAAGCCGCCGAAGTGGCGCTCGCCGCCGCGGAGCTGATCGCCGGCCGTGCGCTGGAAGTGGCGCCGGGCGCCGCGATCGACGAGGCGATCGGCCGCGCGCTGGGCCAGGTCGCCCGCGGCACCGAGCTGCAGATCCGCGTCCACCCCGACCTGCTCGACGACATCGAGGGCCGCATCGCCGATCGCCAGTCGCGCGACCGCCGCAAGCTCAACCTGATCGTGGTGCCCGACGAGACCATCCCGGTGGGCGATGCCCGTATCGGCTGGGAAGAAGGCGGGCTGGCGCTCGACGCCACGGCGCGGCGCGCGGCGGTGCTGGGCGAGCTCGAGACGCTGCTGAAGGGGGCGTGATCTAAATCTCCCCTCCCTGGAAGGGAGGGGTCGGGGGTGGGTCGCGGCCAGGCTTTACGGCACCCTCATGCGGCGCCGTAACCGCATCGCCAAGCATCCACCCACCCCTGCCCCCACCCGTCCCGGGAGGGG
>NZ_JASATQ010000018.1:0-81513 GCF_038440415.1 Sphingomonas sp. OTU376
GTTTTGGGGCAACAACCTTGGGGGGGGCCGGTTTCCCCCGGCCCCCCGCGGGGGCCCAGGGTCACAAGCGAGACGGCAGAGTAACCCTGGGCCCAGGCGTTCGCCGGGGAAGCGAAGGAGCGGGATGACGATGGATGCCTGAGGTCATGCAATACGCCCTGCTCGGCAATAGCGGGCTGGTCGTCTCGCGGCTTGCGTTCGGCGCGCTGACGCTGACCCGGGACGATCCGATGCAGGGCCTTGCCAAGGTGCGCGGGGCGGATGCCGATGCGCTGGTCGGCCAGGCGCTCGATGCCGGGATCAACTTCTTCGACACCGCCGACATCTATGCGGGCGGCCAGTCCGAGGAAGTGCTGGGCAAGGCGTTGGGGCCGCACCGCGACGGTGTGGTGATCGCGACCAAGGTGATGGGGCGGATGGGCGGGCCGCTGGTGCAGGCGGGGCTGACCCGGCGGCATATCGGCTGGGCGATCGACCAGAGCCTGAGGCGGCTCGGGACGGACTGGGTGGACGTCTATATCGCGCATAACGAGGATGTGCGCACGCCGCTGGAGGAGACGCTGGAGGCGCTCGACGCGGTCGTCCGCGCGGGCAAGGCGCGCTATCTCGGCTTCTCCAACTGGTCGGCCTGGAAGGTCGCCGCCGCGCTCGAGCTGCAGCGGGCCAATGGCTGGGCGCAATTCACCCATGGCCAGATGTACTATTCGCTGCTCGGCCGCGACATCGAGCGCGACCTGATGATGATGCGGGGGCGCTACGGGATCGGGGTTACCGCGTGGAGCCCGCTGGCGGGCGGCTTCCTGTCGGGGAAATATGATCGCGACCGGCCGGGCGGGACGGAGGATCGGCTGGCGGCGACCGGATATATGCCGTTCGACCGGGAGCTGGGCTTCGCGCTGCTCGACGCATTGCGGACGATCGCCGGGGAGCTGGGGGCGAGCGTGGCGCAGGTGTCGCTGGCCTGGTTGCTCGCCAAGTCGGTGGACAGCGTGATCCTGGGGGCGTCGCGGCCCGAGCAGCTGGCCGACAATCTGGGAGCGGCGCAACTGGTGCTGCCCGATGACGTTGTGGCGCGGCTCGATGCGCTGACCGCGCCGGCCGAGCTCTACCCGCACTGGCATTGGCGCAACGCCGCCGACGGACCGCTGGAGGCGGCGCTTTCCGGGCGGGGGAGATAGCACCGGAACCGCGACGAGGGGCTGGCCACAAATACTATTATAACTGTAAGGAAGTGGACTGGCCGGCTATTCCGGTCCCCTGGAGAACCTTGAAAATGCTGGCCCGCCCGAACTTCAGCCGTTTTGCAGAGACAGCGCTGTCGAGCCACGATCAGGTGGCGCGGGCGCTGGGGGGCGAGATCCTCGCGGGCGTCTATCCGCCCGGCGCGAAGCTGCCCTCCGAGGCCGAGATGCTGGCGCGCTTCGGCGTGTCGCGCACCGTGCTGCGCGAGGCGTTCAAGACGCTGACCGCCAAGGGGCTGATCGTGTCGCGCACCCGGGTTGGCACCACGGTGCTGGACAGCGCGCACTGGAATTTCTTCGACGCCGATGTGCTGACCTGGAAGGTGTCGCAGGGCTTCGACATGGCGTTCGTGCGCGATCTCGCCGCGATCCGGCTGGCGATCGAGCCGGCGGCGGCGCAGGCGGCGGCCGAGCAGGCGACCGAGGCGGACATCGCGGTGATGCGCGACTGTGTGGCGCGGATGGGCGATGCGCCGGGCGATGCGGGCGAGTTCGCCACCGCCGATCTCGAGTTCCACAAGGCAGTGGGCCAGGCTTCGGGCAATGTGCTGATGCGCTCGCTCTCCGCGGTGATCGAGACCGCGCTGCTCGCTTCGTTCCGGATGAGCTCGCCGGTGCGCGAGGCGGAAGTGCATGAGGAGAGCGTGAAGGGGCACAGCCGGATCGTCGATGCGATCGAGGCACGCGACGGCGAAGGCGCGGCGCAGGCGATGCGGGATATCATCGGGCACGGCTTCGCGCGGCTCGAGCGGGCGGGCAGCGGTGGGGCGCGGAAGAAGCGCGGCAAGGATTGATTCCGCAATCCTTCCCCCTGGCGGAGGATTTGCGTTACAAAGTTTGTCCGGCCTTGCGCCTCTGATTAGTATTATTATAAGCCTAGCGATAACGATCGGCGCGCCGCGTAAGGGTAGCCGATTCCATGTGAGAGGATCGCTATGAAGGGCTTCGAAAAGGCCGGAATTTCGCGTCGCGAGTTCGTCCATTGCGCTGCGTGCGCGACTGCCGCTGCCGGCACGACGATCGCGAGCCCCGCAGCGCTGGCGGCCGCCGCCGCGGTGGCGGGCGGCAAGGAAGCCGTGCACGAGTTCGCCTATGGCAAGGTCCGGCTGACCGGCGGGCGGATCAAGCAGCAGTACGACCATATCCAGTCGCATTACCTGGCGCTCGACAATGACCGGGTGCTCAAGGTGTTCCGCGAGAATGCCGGGCTGCCGGCGCCGGGCCCGAACATGGGCGGCTGGTACGACAAGGATGGCTTCGTCCCCGGGCTGACGATCGGCCAGTATATCTCGGGCCTCGCCCGGCTTGGCGCCACCACCGGCGACAAGGACATCCACGCCAAGGTCGCAGCCCTCGTCCAGGGGTTCGGCGAGGCGTTCGTCAAGGGCAGCAACCCCTATGCCGGTCCCAAGGCGCAGGACCAGTGGGCCGCCTATGTGATGGACAAGTACGTCGTCGGCATGATCGACGCGTACCGGCTGTCGGGCGTCGAGCAGGCGAAGAAGCTGCTGCCGATCATCATCGAGAAGTGCCGGCCCTATATCTCGCCGGTCTCGCGCGATCGCATCGGCAAGGTGAACCCGCCGTATGACGAAACCTATATCATGTCGGAGAACCTGTTCCATGTCGCCGACATCACCGGCGACCAGAAGTATCGCGACATGGCGGTGCACTATCTGCTCGACAAGGAATGGTTCGATCCGCTCGCGGCCGGGCAGGACGTGTTGCCGGAGAAGCATGCCTATAGCCACACGATCGCGCTGAGCTCGGGCGCGCAGGCCTATCTGCACCTCGGCGACGACAAGTACCGCAAGGCGCTGGAGAATGCCTGGAAGTTCATGGAGCCGCAGCGCTTCGCCTCGGGCGGCTGGGGGCCGGAGGAGCAGTTCGTGCACCTCCACCAGGGCAAGCTCGCCGCGAGCCTGAAGAGCTCCAAGGCGCATTTCGAGACGCCGTGCGGCGCCTTTGCCGACCTCAAGCTGGCGCGCTACCTGATGCGCTTCACCGGCGACGCGCGCTATGGCGACGGGCTGGAGCGGACGCTGTACAACACGATGCTCGCCGTCCGCCTGCCCGACAGCGACGGCGGCTATCCCTATTATTCGGACTACGGCGCGGCGGGCGAGAAGCGCTACTATCACCAGAAATGGCCGTGCTGCTCGGGCACGCTGGTGCAGGGCGTGGCGGACTATGTCCTCAACCTCTATTTCCATGACGACGACAGCCTGCTGGTCAACATGTACGCGCCGTCCGAAGTCAGCTGGGATCGCGCCGGCGGCACGGTCGAGGTGGTGCAGGAGACCGACTATCCGGCGCGCGACACGGTGAAGCTCAAGGTGCGCAAGGCCGGCAATGGCCGCTTCGCGATGAAGCTGCGCATCCCGGCCTGGACCAAGGGCGCGACGCTCAAGGTCAATGGCGTGGCGCAGGCCGCGACGCCGGGCTCGCTCGCGGTGGTCAAGCGGACGTGGAAGGCGGGCGACGTGGTCGAGCTGACTATCCCGCAGCCGCTGCGCACGCTGCCGATCGACGACCAGAATCCGAACCTTGCCGCAGTGATGCGCGGTGCGGTGATGTATGCCGGGATCAATCCGTGGGACGGCATCGACAGCCAGGCGATCGCGCTGCCGGGCGCGCTGGAAGCGATGCCCGACCAGGACCAGGCCTACCGCGTGAAGGTCGACGGTCGGAACCTCGTCTTCATCCCCTATTTCAACGTCGATACCGAGCGTTCGACCACTTACTTCAAGACGGCCTGATCGGATGGAACCGCGGATCTACGCTACCTACTGGATCGAAACCGCTTTCCCGCTCGCCCAGGCGGCGGCGACGATGGCCGGCGAGCAATCGACCGGCACCTTCGTCCGCGTGCCGGGCGAGACCGATGAGCTGCGCGAGGCCCATGCGGCCCGTGTCGAGGAACTGACCGAGCTGGGCGAAGTCGCGGTGCCGTCGCTGCCGGGATCGGGGCTGCCCAAATCGGGTGACGCGACCCGGCGGGCGGCACGCGTGGTGCTGTCCTGGCCGGTGTCGAACATGGGGCTGTCGCTTCCCAATTTGCTGGCGACGGTCAACGGCAACCTCAGCGAGCTCAAGGCCTTTTCGGGCCTGCGGCTGATCGACCTGAAGCTGCCGCCCGAATTCCTCACCCGTTACCAGGGGCCGCAATTCGGCGTGGAGGGCACGCGCAAGCTGGCCGGGGTGCATGGTCGCCCGATCATCGGCACGATCATCAAGCCGAGCGTCGGGCTGTCACCGGAAGCTACCGCCGAGCAGGTGCGCGGGCTGGTCGAGGCCGGGATCGACTTCATCAAGGATGACGAGCTCCAGGCCGACGGGCCGCATTGCCCGTTCAACGAGCGGGTGAGCGCGGTCATGCGCGTCATCAACGATCATGCGCAGCGCACCGGCAAGAAGGTGATGTACGCCGCGAACCTGACCGGCGAGATCGACGAGATGCTGGCGCGGCACGACCATGTTCTGGCCGAGGGCGGCACCTGCATCATGGCAAGCATGAATTCGATCGGGCTGCCGGCGATGAAGGTGCTGCGCGCCCATTCGCAGCTGCCGATCCACGGGCACCGCAACGGCTGGGGCATGCTCGGCCGCTCGCCGGCGATCGGGATGAGCTATATCGCCTTCCAGAAGCTGTGGCGGCTTGCGGGCATCGACCACACGCATGTCAACGGCATCGACAACAAGTTCTGCGAGACCAATGAGAGCGTGATCGCCTCGGCCCGCGAATGCCTGACGCCGATGTTCGACGCGCCGAACAAGGGCTGCGAGATCATGCCGGTCTTCTCCTCGGGCCAGTCGGCCCGGCAGGCGGCGCCGACCTATGCCGCGCTCGGATCGGTCGATTGCATGTTCGCCGCGGGCGGCGGGATCATGGCGCATCCGGGCGGCCCGGCAGCGGGCGTGCGCGCGCTGCGCCAGGCCTGGGACGCGGCGGTTGCCGGCGTGCCGGCCGAGCAGGCGGCGAAGGACGCGCCCGAGCTGGCGGCGGCGCTGGGGGCGTTTGGGGGATGATCCGCCACCGTCGTCATCCCGGCGAAAGCCGGGATCTCGTGCGGCTCCTGTCCCGTGCCTTCGCCTGAGATCCCGGCTTTCGCCGGGATGACGGATGAGAGTGAAATGACCGACCTTCTCTACGGCTTTTACGGCGACGATTTCACCGGCTCCACCGATGTGCTCGAGCAGCTTGCCGAGGGTGGGGTGCCGGCGGTGCTGTTCCTGCGTGCGCCCGATGCGGCGCTGCGGGCGCGCTTCGCGGAGGTGCGGGCGATCGGCATTGCCGGGGACAGCCGCAGCCAGTCGCCCGAATGGATGGACGCGCATCTTCCCCCCGCCTTCGCGGCGCTGGGGGAGAGCGCAACGGTTCATTACAAGACCTGCTCGACCTTCGATTCCAGCCCGACCACCGGATCGATCGGTCGCGCGATCGAGCTGGGCCGGGCGGCGTTTCTGGGCAAGGCGGCGATCCTGGTCGGCGCGCCGCACCTGCGCCGCTATGTCGCCTTCGGCAATCTGTTCGCGGCGGCGGGGGCAGAGGTGTTCCGCATCGACCGGCACCCGACCATGGCGCGCCATCCGGTAACGCCGATGCATGAGGCCGACCTGATCCGCCATCTCGCCGGGCAGAGCGAAGCACGGGTGGCGCTGGTGTCGCTGGAAGCGATCCGGGCCGGGCAGGCGGGCGCGGGGTTCGACGCGGCCGATGCCGATGCAGTGCTGTTCGACGGCGTCGCGATGGAGGATCTGGCGGCGACGGGCGAGGTGCTGCTGTCGCGCGGCGTGCGCTTCGCGGCGGGCAGCTCAGGCGTGACCCGGGCGCTGGTGCTGGCTTGGCAGGCGGCCGGGCTGATCGACGGGCGACCGGCGGAGGTGCGCGCCGGGGCGGTCGACCGGTTGCTGGTAGTGAGCGGGAGCTGCTCGCCGGCGACGGCGCGGCAGATCGGGCGGAGTGCGGCGGATGGCTTTGCGGCGACGCTGGCAGATGTCGGAGCGCTGCTGGAGGGGTCTTCGGCGGAAGAGGCGCGGCTGGCCGATGCGGCGCTGGCGGCGCTGGCCGGGCAGGGCAAGGCGCTGATCCATTCGGCCGAGGGGCCACTGGACGCGACGGCACCGGCGGCGGGCGAGAAGCTGGGTCAGGCATTGGGCCGGGTTGCCGCGCAGGTGGTGCGCCGGGCCGGATTGCAGCGGCTGCTGTTCGCGGGCGGCGACACGTCGAGCCACGGCGTCGCGCAGCTCGGCATTGACGCGCTGACCTGGGCCGCGCCGATCGAGCGCGGTGCGCCGCTGGTGCGGGCGCATGCTGCCGATCCTGCCGTGGATGGGCTCGAGCTGGTGCTCAAGGGCGGGCAGATGGGCGGGGACGGGTTCTTCGAGACGGTTCGGCTGGGGGGATAGGTTTGGGGCCTATCAGCGTCGGGCTTTCCCAGGATGCCGCCTCACTCCGGCCTTGTGCCCGGCAGCCACCAATCCGCGCGGACGGAATAGGTCAAAGGCCCGTAGGGGTATGCGGAGGTTGATCTCCCGCGTAGCATCTGATTCTCGACAGCGGGGGAGATCAGGATGCTGTTGTTCGCATTGGTGCAAGCTCTGAATTGCCAATCCATGCCCGTGTGCCCAACGAAAGGGCAATTACTTGAAGCGGTTATCGAGCGGGACTCTGAAGAATTTGGCAGAGCTACGGCCGGTCTTTCGGTGCTCGACGGGGATATGGAGTTCGTCAAGACGACAAACGACCCCAGAATCAGCGATATAGCATGCGTCGATGCGACAGATGCGTTGGGACCGGCAGTCGATTGTCGATATACGGTCAAATATCGATCTTTCGCTATCCTTGAGATAGCTACCCTGAAGCCTAGAGCCGACAATAGATGGCGGATCGAGAGCTCCAAGAGCATGAAGCATCCTCGACGTTAGTTCGGCGCCGCCGGTTCATCGGGCTTTGAAGCTGAAGGCAAGAGCCCAGGCCGTCGGCATTTCGCTATTTTCGTTCCCCCGGCGAAGGCCGGGGCCCAGTTGCGATGTCGTTCGTGAGGTTCCTGCGCCATCGATACTGCGCCGAAACTGGGCCCCGGCCTTCGCCGGGGAACGGGGGGGGTGAGCGAACACACCACCCCGCCTTCTTGCTCCCCTCCCTGCAAGGGAGGGGTTGGGGGTGGGTTGCGAGCGTAGCGAGCTCAGCTGGCCGTTGGGGGAGAAAAGAAAAGGCCGGGCATTGAGCCCGACCTTTTCTAACCCACCCCTTGCCCCTCCCTTGCAGGGAGGGGAATTGTTGCCTCTCACCGCTGCAGCACCGCGACACCCTCACTGCCCAGCGTAACCTTGCTCACCTTCCCACCCGTCAGCAGGTCGGTCATCGCCGCCGGCAGTGCCACCTCGCGGGTCTCGCGGCTATGGTTGACCAGAATGACGATACGCTTGCCCTGGCCTTCGCGGGTCATCAGCTCGATATCCTCGGGCACGGCGAACTCACGCGATACTCTGGCGTCGGCGAGGGCGGTGTCGATCAGCCCCTTCATCACGCCGTCATCGACCAGCGCGCCGACATAGGTGATCGAGCCCTTGCCGACCTTGCGCGAGATCGCGGCGGGCTTGCCGTCGAGCCAGCCATTGGCCTTGCCGTAGCGCAGCAGCACCTGGGTATCCGGTGCGCTGGTGGAGAGCATTTCGGCCCAGATCGTTGCCTTGCCGGTGCCAACCTCGATCGGCTCGTCGAGCGCGTAGAATTGCTCGACCTGGCCGCCGAGCAGTTCGGCGAGTGGGCCGGGCTGGCGGACGGTGTCTAGGCGGTTGTACTCGTCCTTCATGCCCGAGCGGGGCCCAAGGATCAGGTGCCCGCCGCCGCGGACATAGTCGGTCAGGCGCTTGGCAGTCGCGTCCGTGATGACGTTGAGGCTGGGGGCGACGACCAGTTTGTAGCCGGCGAGCGGGGCTTCCGCTGCCTCGACGACATCGACGGCGCCCAGCGCGTCCTTGAGCGGCTGGTAATAGTCGAGCAGCGTCTCGATCTGGTCGTAATCCTTGTGGTGGAGCTGGAAGTCGATCGCCCAGCGGCTCGGATAGTCCTGGAGGATCGCGACCGGGGAGACCGGGGTGGTGCCGGCCAGCGCCGGCGAGGCGGCCTTCATCTCGCGGCCGATCTGCTGGATCTCGGGATAGACGGGCAGCGGCTTGCCGTCGGGGCCGACGATCGAGCCGTGCATCGTCTCCTGGCCGTTCAGCGCGTTGCGCCATTGCCAGTAGAGCACCGCGTCGGCGCCGTGGCCGACTGCCTGCCAGGCGACTGCGCGGGTCTCGCCGGGATAGAGCATGTTGCTTACGGGTGCCCAGTTCACGAAGCCGGGCTGGGTTTCCATCACCCAGAAATTCTTGCGCTTCCAGCCGCGGACGAGGTCATGGGTGGCGCCCATGCGATAGGGCTTCACATGGCCCATGCCGACATATTCGTCCCAGGAGGCGAAATCGAGGTCGCGGTTCATCTCGTAGCGATCGAAGCGATTGGCCCAGCCGAGGCCGCCGAAGTTGATCGTGATGAACTGCTTGTCGCCGACCACGGCGCGGACCGCGTCGATCTGGTTGCGGTGGAAGGCGCGCCACTGCGAGGTGATGAAGCGCTTGAGCTCGAGCATCCAGCCGGGATTGGCCTTGTCGCTGTTGAACGGCACCTGCTCCCAGGCGGTGTAGGTCTGCGACCAGTACTCGGTGGTCCAGGCGGCGTTGAGCTTGTCGAGCGTGCCGTAGCGCTGCTTGAGCCACGCCACCCAGGCGGCGCGGGCTTCGGGGTCATAGCTCTCGTCGGTCGGCTCGTTGCCGATCTGCCAGCCGATGACATTGGGCTCGTCCTTGAGCGCCTGGGCCATGCGGGTGACGATGTCGCGGGCGAACGTCCGATAGCGGCTTGAGGAGATCGAGAATTGCCGGCGGCCGCCATGGCCGATCTGCTTGCCGGTGCCGTCGATCTGGAGCGTGTCCGGGTATTTCTGGGTCATCCAGGCCGGGGGCGTGTCGGTCGGCGTGCCGATGACGACCTTCATGCCGTATTTGTTGGCCATGCGCACGGCGCGGACCAGCCAGTCCATGTCGTACTTGCCTTCCTCCGGCTCCATCTTGCTCCAGGCATATTCGCCGATCCGCACGACATTGGCGCCGTGGCCCTGCATCAGGCGGAGATCCTCTGCCCATGCGCTTTCGGGCCATTGCTCGGGATACCATGCCGAACCGATATAGAGGCGTTCGTGCGCGACCTTGGCGGCGGCGGGGGAGGCCTTTTGCGCTTCCTGCTGCGCGAGCGCGGGCAGCGGCGCGGCGGCGCCGGCGAGCAGGAGGGCGGTGGCGAGGGCGAAGGTCTTCACTGGTTGTTCCCCTTGGCGTCGTCGAGCACGAGCGCCCAGTCATTGCCCGGTGCGGTCCTGCCGGGCGGCGTGAACAGGCGGACGCCCGTGTTGGCGAATGTGCCGATCGGCGTGCTGGCCCCGGTGCGCGGATCGAACCAGGCGGCGCGGACACGGGTGCCGCTGATCTTGCCCATGCGCACGTGGAAGGGGCGGCCGGTATAGGTATAGGCGATGGCGTAGTTCTTGCCGCGGGTGGCGGCGACGCGGTCGTAGCGCGGGCCGCTGTCGGGGATCAGCGACTGATCGGGCACGCGCTCGAAGAAGGGGCGCGAGAGGATCAGGTCCTTGAGGTGATGCATCTGGCTGCCGCCGGGGGCGTCGAGGCCCTGCTGCCAGGAGAGGCTGGGCCAATAGGCATTGGCCTTCTTGCCCGGCGTGAAGAACTGCATGACGCTGTTCTCGCCATAGGTGTGGCCGAACGCGCCGGCGAGGACCGACCACCAGGCATAGCGGCGGACATCGGCGGCGCCCCAGCGCGGCTCGGGTGCACGGTCGAGGCCGTGGGGGATGTTCTCGTAGCTCGGCTCGGCGTCGATCGTCGGCTTGGCCGGGCTGCGCGAGAGATCGTCGGTGGTGTAGACCCAGTTATCCTCGCCGCGCGCGTTGAGCTGGTGGTCCTGCGCGTAGCTCTGGTGGCCCGACTGGTACATGTTGAAATCGAGCCAGGGCGCGTCGTGGAACATCCAGGACGAGCTGGCGCGGCCGGCCGGATGATAGGTCATCAGATGGTTGGGATCGATCGCGCGGATCGTCTTGCCGAGGATGTCCCAGGCGAGCGGGGAGAGCTCGGGATAGCGATCGCCGCCATTGACCCAGATCAGGTTGGGCTTGTTCCTGTAGCGTTCGGCGGCGAAGCGGCCGATCACCGGGGCGGTATCGGCGTTGAGCAGGCGGAAATCGGCGAAGTCGCCCCACACCGGCACCAGCGCGATATAGAGACCGTGCGCGGCGGCACGATCGAACACCCAGTCGAGATGATCCCAATAGTCATATTCGCCGGGCTTGGCGGGGTCATTGCCGGGGGTGACGCGGGGGCGGGTGAGGTCGCCGTCCACCAGGGCCGGGCCGGCGACGGGGTTCTCCATCTTCGGCCCGTGCAGCATCATCACCTGGATGACGTTGTAGCCCTGCGCCTCGCGCTTGGCGAAATAGGCCTCGGTCTCCTCGCGGTTGAGCTTGCCGAGCAGCAGCCAGCCGGTGTCGCCGAGCCAGAAGAAGGGCTTGCCGTTCGATTCCAGATAGCGGCCGTTCGCCGATACCTTGAGCGGCGGCGTGCGGTCTTGCGCGGACACAGCGGATGCGGCGAGCGCGCATCCGGCGGCGGCGGCGATCAGCCAGCGCATGTCTTCCCTCCTCAGATCGACTTCTTGTGGTCGAAGCCCTTGGTGCAATCGATGGTCGCGAAGATCACGGCCGCCAGGACCACCATCAGCGCGATGCCCTGCAGCGGCAGGTTGTAGTTGCCGGTGGCGGCGACGACGTAGCCGAACGCCACCGAGCATACGAAGCCGCCGAGATTGCCGGCGGTGTTCATCACGCCCGAGGCGGTGCCGCCGAAGCGACCGCCGATCGCCATGCACATCGCCCAGGCGGCGGGGAGCATCAGGTCCATCACCATGAAGGCGGCGCCGGCAAGTGCCACGATCGCGAACTTGCTGGTCGCCAGGCTCATTGCGACGAGCAAAGCAGCGGTGACCACCAGGCAGGTCGAGGCGATCAGGCGATAGGCGTTGCGGATGCCGATCCGCGCCGCGAGGCGATCGCACAGCACGCCGCCGACGAGGTTGCCGACCACGCCGAGCAGGAACGGAATCGAGCCGTACAGGCCCATCTCGTCGACGGTGAAGCCGGCGCCCTTGACCATCCAGGTCGGGAACCAGCCGAAGAAGAACCAGCTGCCGAACGCGTAGAACAGATAGGCGATGGAGATCAGCCAGAGCTGAGGCAGGGCGAACAGCTGCTTCCACGGCGTGCCGCTATGGCCGGCATGCTCGTCGCTGCCGATCTCGGCGACTTCCTCAGGCGTAATGCCGGGCTGTTCGGCGGGCTTGTCGTGGAACCATTTCCACCAGGCCAGCGCCCAGATCGCGCCGATTACGCCGAGCAGGACGAACACCGCCTGCCAGCCGAGATGCTTGTTGGCGGGAACCAGTAGTAGCGGGGCGAGGGCACCGCCGAAGCGGCTGGCGGCCCAGATCACGCCCTGGCCACGCGCTCGCTCGCGCGCCGGCAGCCAGCGATAGAGCACGCCGGTCATGTTGGGATAGGCGCCGGCCGCGCCGAGACCGAACAGGAAGCGCGCGGCGGCGAGCTGCCAGAAGTTGCGGCACACTGCGGTGATCGCGGTGAAGAAGGACCACCAGACCGTGATCCGGGTCAGCTCCTTGCGATAGCCATGCTTGTCGCCCATCGCGCCCGAGGGGATCTCGAACACCGCATAGGCGATGACATAGGCGCTCAGCACCCAGCCCCATTCGGCGGGGGTGATGCCGAGATCCTTCTGGATCGACGGGCCGGTGACCGCGATCGCCAGCCGGTCGATAAAGGTGATGATCGATAGGGTGGCGAGGAAGCCGAGGACCAGCCGCCGCTTCTTCACTTCCCCGAGCCTTGGCCGAGGCCCGCCAGCACGGCGCGGGCATGCTCCATGCCGAGTTCGGGGCTGGCATAGACCGGCGCCGACACTGCTCCCTCCGGCAGGCTGGCGACGACGCGGGCCATCGATGCCTGGGCGAGGACGATGGCGTCAACGCCCTTCATGCCCTCGGTCAGGCCCTCGCTCACGATGCGGTCATGCGTGGCGCCGTCGCCGGCCATCACGGCCTGGAACGCGCCTTCGCAGAGATGCTCGACGATCTCGATCTGCTTGCCCTGCTCGGCGGCGACGCGGCGGACGAGGTCGGCGGTCGGCTGGAGGGTGGTGGAGAGGGTGGCGACCACGCCGATGCGGGTGCCGCTGGCGACGGCCTTCTCGGCCATGGCGCGATCGACGCGGAGTACGGGCTGGTCGTAAAGCTCGGCCGCCATCTCGACTGCCTTGCCGATCGACGAGCAGGTGACCATCGCGACGTCGCAGCCGGCATCGAAGGCCGAGCCGACCAGCCGGACGACCTGACGCATCGTCGACTTCTGGAGATGGCCGGCGGCGATCGTGTTCTTGATCGTGCTCTCGTCTACGAAGTGGAGCAGCTTGACGTCGGCTGGCATCACCCGCGCCGCGATCTCGGTGAAGATCGGCACCAGCGTTGCCGAATTATGGATCAGACCGAGGGTAGGCATCGTCACTCTCCGGATTTCGTGAATGCATGGGTGCCGGCGCCGACTTCCGTGCGGCTGTCGACCGGCGTATCGCCGAGGCACCAGCCGCTTCCGGGCAGGTCGACTTCGGCGGTGGTGTTGGCGGGGATGGTGAGCGTGAAGCGGGTGAGGCCGCTCGCATCGCCATCGGTTTCGGCGGCGATAAGGCCGACCACGGACTCGTAGCGCGCCGAGACCCGGCCGATCGCCGGATACCAGAGCGGCCGCGCGGCGATCCGGCGGAAGCCGGGCGCGGCTGGCGCGATGCCCGCCAGTCGCCGGTAGAAGAAGCCGACGATCGCGCCGAAGGCATAGTGGTTGTAGCTGTTCATCGACAGGTCGCCGGTGTCGCCGTTCCAGCGTTCCCACATCGTCGTAGCGCCTTGGGCAGGCATATAGCCCCAGCTCGGATAGCCGGTCTGGAGCAGCAGCCCCGCGACCTCGTCATGCCGGCCGGCATCGGCGAGCACGTCAAGGATATAGGGCGTGCCGAGGAAGCCGGTGGAGAGCCTCATGCCGCGTGCGCGGATGTCCTTGGCCAGCACTTCGGCAGCGGCGGCGCGGCTATCCTCGGGCACCAGACCCATGAACAGCGCGAGCACCTGGCTCGCCTGGCTGCCATTGCCGGCGGTGCCGTCAGCGGCGACGAACTCGGCGGCGAAGGCGGCGGCGATCTTCGCGTGCAGCGCGCGCCATTCGCCGGCGTCGCGGCCGGTGGCCTCGGCCATCTCGGCCATCAGCTCGGCGCACCAGGCCCAATAGGCAGTGGCGCACAGCACGCGCGGAGTGGTCTCGTCATCGGGCTTGATCGCATCGACCGAGAGCCAGTCGCCGAGATCGAGCCCGCGATCGTTGCGCCAGATATGGTCGGGGTTGGTGCGTGCGACAAAGGCCATCCAGCCTGCCATCGCGTCCCAATTCTCGTCGATCACGGCGGTGTCGCCGTAACGCCGCCAGAGCTGCCAGGGCAGGATGATCCCGGCCTCGCTCCAGCCCGCGGTCACGACGTCAGGGAAGGAGAGCGGCTGCGGCACCACGATCGGATAGGCACCGTCGGGCCGCTGCGCCGCGCGCGCTTCGAGCAGGAAGCGGCGGAGGAAGGGATCGACCTCCATGTTGAACGCGGCGGCGTCCGCGAACACCTGGATGTCGCCCATCCAGCCCATGCGCTCGTCGCGCTGCGGGCAATCGGTGGGCACCGCGAAGAAGTTCGAGCGCTGGCTCCACAATGCGTTGTCGAAGATGGTCTGGAGCAGCGGCGTGTCGTGGAAGGTCACGCCGCCGGTCTCGCGGCAGGCGCTGTGGACGACGACGCCCTCGATGTCGTCGATGGTCGGCACGCCGGGATAGCCGGCGATCTCGACATAGCGGAAGCCGTGATAGGTGAAGCTCGGCTCGAAGACTTCCTCGCCGGTGCCGGCCAGGGTGAAGCTGTCGGTCGCTTTTGCCAGGCGGAGATTGGCGAGATCGGCGGTGCCGTCGGGGTTGAGCAGTTCGGCGAACTTGGCGGTGATCGTCGTACCCGCCGGGCCGGTCGCAAGGATGCGGACCCAGCCGGGGAAGTTCTGGCCGAAGTCGAACACGTAGCGGCCGGGCAGCGGCTCGCTGACACTGCGTGCCTTCAGGCTGCCGGTGCGTTCGAGCAGGGGCGAGGTCAGGGCGATCAGGCGGGTGTCGGGCTCCGCGCCGCGCTTGGCTTGCGTCCATGCCGAGGCGTCGAAGCCGGGCAGGTCCCAGCCAGGCTGCTCGTCGCGGGCATCGCGGGTCTCGCCGTCATAGATTTCGGACTTGGAGATCGCCGAGGGGGCGAGGCGCCAGTCGGGGCCGGTCTCGATCCATCGGCTGGTGCCGTCGGCGTAATCGAGGCGCAGCTGGGCGCGGAAGCGGCGTGGGGCGGGGCCGAAGCCATAGCGCTCGATCCGCCAACCGAACGGGCTGGCATAGAAGCCGTCGCCGACCGTCGCGCCGAACGCGTTGGCGCCGGGGCGGATCAGGTCGGTGACGTCGTACGTCTGGTAGAGGACATGGTCGGCGGCGACGCTGATCTCGGGGGCGAGGATCGCGCCGGAGACGGGCTGGCCGTTGATCCGCGCGTCATAGGCGCCGAGCGCGGTGGCATAGAGCCGTGCCGCGACGACCGGCTGGTCGGCGGTGAACTCCGTGCGCAGCAGCATCGCCGGTTCGCTGGGACGCGGATCGTTATGGACATTGGCGCCGCTGGGGACGGGCGCGGCCCAGCCGCTCGCGTCGAAGCCGGACTCCGTCCAACCCTCGGGCGGGGACGGAATCAGGCGGAATGCGCTGCTGACGATGCGATCGACGCTGCCATCGGCGCGGTACAGCCGGATCAGCGCGGCGAAGGCGCCGCCATCCACGGGGAAGAAGCCGGTGGTGTCGGCTTCGACCAATGCACAGACGCTGTTGCGGCCTGGCTTCACTTCGCCGGCATAGGGGGCGAGCGTGCCCCAGAAGGGGAGATAGGTGTCCCAGTCGAAATGCCAGTCGAGCGGCGACTTCTCGCCATTGACCCAGACGCCGCGGAGGTGGTCCTTGCCGGCGACCAGCACCTCGGCGCGGACGAGATCGGCGGGGGCGTCGAAATCGAGGCGGAAGGCGTGGGGTCGGTCGTCGAGCGCGGTTTCGCTCCACACCCAGGTGACCCCGGCGGCGCGTTCGGCTGCGGCGAATGCGTCTTCGGCTTCGATCCAGTCGGCGCGCCAGTCAGCGGGCGCGAGCAGGCCGGTCTCGAACCAGGCGGGATCGGAATGGGCGATGCGCCCGGTTTCATCGCGGGCCTCGACCGACCACCAGACGCGCTGCATCGAGGCGAGGGGTGGGCCGGCATAGGCGATGTTGAAGCTGGCATCGCTCGCGACGTCGCCGCTGTCCCAGAGCAGTTCGCGGCCCGAGAGCGCTTCGGCGCTGGCCGCGGCGCGGATGCGGTACTGCGTCTGCACCATGGCGGGCGCGTCGCTCTCGATCCGCCAGGAGAGCCGGGGCCGCGGGGCCTCGGTGCCGAGCAGGTCGGTGGTGTTCTCGGTACGCAGATCGACGACGCGCAGGGTCATAGGGTCAGGCCCAGACGATAGAGACGGTTGGCATTGCCGGCGAATAGGGCGAGGCGCTCGTCCGCCGAGAAATCGAAGGTGATCGCGTCATAGGCACCGAGATGCCGGTCGAAGCTGCCGAACAGCTTGTCGGTGGGGAAGTTGCTGGCGAACATCGCCCGGTCGGCGCCGAACAGCTCGATTGTCTCGAGCACATAGGGGCGGGCCCGGTCGAGGTCCCAGGGGCGCCAGGTGAAGCCCATGCCCGAGATCTTGACTGCGACATTGGGCAGCGCGGCGAGCGCCGCCATGCCCTGCCGCCAGACCGCCCAGCCGTCTTCGTCGGCGGGGATCGCCATGCCGGCATGATCGATGATCACCTGGATGTCCGGGTGCTTCGCGATCAGCCCGGCGAGATGCGCGAACTGGCCGGGATAGGCCTGGAGATCGAAGCTCAGGTCATATTTGGCGAGCAGGCCGAAGCCGCGCATCCATGCGTCCGAGGTGGTGATGTCCGCCGGGGAATAGCTGCGCTGCGGGTCGGCATGCCAGTTCACGATATGGCGGATGCCGCGCACATTGGGGTGCGCGACATGGGCGCCGAGTAGGCCCTCCAGCGTCGGGCTTTCGAGTGCAGCAAAGGCGACGATGCCGTTCGGCAGGCCGCGCGCGTCGGCCATGGCCTGCAGCCACTCGGTCTCGCGGAGCGCATCGTCGGGATGCGCGCCCGCATCGATATGGACGATCCCACGCACGTCCCAATCGCCCGCATCGACCAGGTATTCGTCGAGCCCGTAATCGCTGGCGATGGGCTCGACACTGCCATTGGGCCCGTCATCGCTGAATGGCGGCATCAGCCACGGATAGCGGATGTGCGACAGGTTCCAGAGATGGACGTGCGGATCGATGAAGGGCGGGCGCGTGGGCATCAGAAGGTGGTTCGGCCGCCCGAGGTGTCGAAGGTGGATGCAGTGGTGAAGCTGCACTCCTCCGAGGCCATGAAGCACACCATCGCCGCCGATTCTTCGACTTCGCCGAGGCGACCCATCGGGATCTTCGAGCGCATGTAATCGACCTGGCTTTGCGGCAGCTGGGCGAGGATCGGGCTCTCGAAGGTGGCGGGGGTGAGCGCGTTGGCGATCACGCCCTTGCCGGCGAGTTCCTTGCCGAGCGACTTGGTGAAGCCGATCACGCCGGCCTTGGACGCCGAATAGGCGCTGGCGTTCGGATTGCCTTCCTTGCCGGCGACCGAGGCGATGTTGACGATGCGGCCATAGCCGTTCTCGAGCATCAGCGGCACGATCGCGCGGTTGCAGTAGAACAGGCCGTTCAGGTTGATGTCCATCACCCGCAGCCAGCTGTCGAGCGGGAATTCATGGACCGGCACGGTCGCGCCGGTGATCCCGGCCGAGCAGACCAGCACGTCGATCTTGCCGAGGATTTCGGCACTGGCTTTCGCAGCGGCTTCGACCGCGGCGGCATCGGACACGTCGAGCGCCTGCACGCCGGCAGCGCCGACTTCCGCCTGGGCGGCGGCGAGGGCGTCTGCGTTGAGATCCCAGAGGACGACCTTGCCGCCCTCCGCGACGATCCGCGTCGCCACGGCCTTGCCGAGGCCCGACGCGCCGCCGGTGACGACGGCGCAGCGGCCGGCATAGCGTCCCGCGAACACGCTCACTTGGCGGCCTGCCAGGCGACGAACTCCTGGCGCTGCTCGCCGAGCTTCTCGATGCCCAGCTCGACCACGTCGCCGGCCTTCAGATACCAGGGCTCGGGCTTCTGGCCGAGGCCGACGCCCGGCGGGGTGCCGGTGGTGATGACGTCGCCGGGGAGCAGCGTCATGAACTGCGAGCAATAGGCGACGATCTGCGCGACGGTGAAGATCATCGTCTTGCTGTTGCCGTT
This sequence comes from Sphingomonas sp. OTU376, assembly GCF_038440415.1. Lineage (NCBI taxonomy): Bacteria > Pseudomonadati > Pseudomonadota > Alphaproteobacteria > Sphingomonadales > Sphingomonadaceae > Sphingomonas > Sphingomonas sp. OTU376. The sequence continues at coordinate 17,896 of NZ_JASATQ010000018.1, forward strand.
CTGCATCTTCTTGCCGTTGACCGACAGCCACATGCCGAGATCCTGCGGATCGCCGACTTCGTCCTTGGTCACCATCCACGGGCCGATCGGGCCGAAGGTCGGGAAGCCCTTGCCCTTGTCCCAGGTCAGGCCGCGCTCGACCTGCCAGTGGCGCTCGGACACGTCGTTGATCACGCAATAGCCGGCGACGTAATCCAGCGCGTCCTCCTCGGAGACATAGGAAGCGGCGGTGCCGATCACGACGCCGAGTTCGACTTCCCAGTCGGTCTTCTTCGAGTCCTTGGGGATGGTGACCGGGTCGTTCGGGCCCTGGATGCAGCTCACCCACTTCTGGAAGACCACGGGCTCTTCGGGCACCGGCAGGTTCGATTCCGCGGCGTGATCGGCGAAGTTGGTGCCGATCGCGATGAACTGGCGGGTGCCGCCGACGCACGCGCCGTAGCGGACATCGGCCTCGACCAAGGGCAGGCTGGCGGGATCGATCGCGGCGAGGCGGGCGAGGGCATCCTTGCCGAGCGCGTCGGGGCCGATATCGGCGACATGCGCGGAGAGATCACGGATGCGGCCATCGCTGTCGATCAGGCCGGGCTTCTCGGCGCCCGGGGCGCCATAACGGCAAAGCTTCATGGGTTCGGTTCCTTAGCGGGAATAGGGGCGGTGAAGGGCGATATCGCGGTTGAGCTCGACGCCGAAGCCCGGCCTGTCGAGTTCGCTCGCGCGGATCCTGCCGTTTACGGGCACCGGCTCGCCGAGCAGCTGCGGCGCGAACATCGGCACCACTTCGGTCGGCCCCGGATGCATCATCAGGAACTCGGCGAAGGGCGAATTGTGGCGGGTGATGACGAAGTGGTAGCTGTAGACCGACGAGCCGTGCGGGACCATCATCACGCCCTTTGAATCGGCATAATTGGCGATCTTGATCAGCTCGGTGACGCCGCCGCACCAGCCCACATCGGGCTGGATGATGTCGCAGCATTCCATGTCCATCAGCATGCGGAAGCCCCAGCGGGTCGCCTCATGCTCGCCAGTGGTGACGAGCAGGCCCTTGGGGGCATTCTTCTTGAGCTGGGCATAGGCCCAATAGTCGTCGGGGCTCAGCGCCTCCTCGATCCACTTGAGCCCGCATTCGTTCCAGGCACGGTGGGCAAGGCGGGTGGCATAGTCGAGGTCGAGCGACATCCAGCAATCATACATCAGCCAGAAATCGTCGCCGCACTTGGCGCGCATGTCGGCGAGCAGGGCGATGTTCTTCTCCAGCCCCTCAAAGCCTTCGGCCGGGCCGTGGTGGAGCGGAAGCTTGCCGCCGATGAAGCCGAGTTCCTTGGCGATGTCCGGCCGCGCGCCGGTCGCGTAGAATTGCAGCTCGTCGCGCACCGCACCGCCGAGCATGTGATAGACTGGCTCGCCGCGCAGCTTGCCGAGCAGGTCCCAAAGCGCGAGGTCGACGCCCGAGATCGCGTTGATCACCAGGCCCTTGCGGCCATAATATTGGGTCGAGAAATACATCTGGTCCCAGATCTTCTCGAACTCGTACGGGCTGCGCCCTTCGAGGAAGCGGGCGAGATGCTTCTCGACGATATAGGCGGCGGGCTCGCCGCCGGTGGTGACCGCGAAGCCGACCGTGCCGTCCTCGGCCTCCAGCTCAACCACCAAAGTGCCGAGCACGTTGATGCCGAAGCTCTGCCGCGAGGCGCGATATTCGGGATAGCGCGCCATCGGCGTGGCGATGTGATCGTCGATCCAATGGCCTTCGCCCTGGTCGTGATAATCGGCGCCGCCACCGCCGCGCACGACGAAGGCGCGGACATGTTTGATCTTCGGCAGGCTCATGCGCATTCCCTTATTGACCGGCGCGCGGCGTGCGCGCGTCGTCGAGCACCAGCACCCAGTCATTGCCCGGCGCGGTTTCCCCCGGCGGATCGAAGCGGTGCTGGCCTGTGTTGTTGAAAGTCCCGATTTCCACCAACTGGCCGTCGCGCGGCGAATACCAGTGCGCGCTGACTTGCTTGCCCGTGGTCGTGCCGAGCCGCAGCGTGAACGGGCGACCGGTATATGTATAGACAAATACATAGCCCTTGCCGCGGCTCGCCAGCACACGGTCATAGCGGGTGCCATTGTCGGTGATCAGCGACGGATCGGGCACGCGCTCGAGCATCGGGCGCGATTCGATCAGGCGACGCAGATACTGCATCTGGTTGGCGCCGGGCGCCTCGATCGCCTGCTGCCACGGCGTGACCGGCTCGAAATTGGCCGTGTCCGCACCGGGCGTGAAGAACTGCATGACGTGGTTTTCGCCATAGGTGTGGCCGAACGCGCCGGCCATCACCGCCCACCAGGCATAGCGGCGCGCGTCAGGGGCCAGCCAGCGCGGCTGGTTCGCCTCGTGCAGGCCGTGGGGGATGCCCTCATAGCTCGGCTCGCCGTCGATCACCGGCTTGGTGGGCAGGCGGATCCAGTCGGTGGCGACATAGCGCCAATTGTCCTCACCAATCGCGCTCGCGCCTTCCTGGGCATAGGAGCGGTGGCCTGACTGGAACATGTTGAAATCGAGCCAGGGCGCGTCGTGATATTGCCAGGAGGAGTCGGTGCGGCCGATCGGGTGGAAGGTCATCAGATGGCCGGGATCGTAGCGCTTGATCGTCGATCCCAGCGCGTCCCACACTGCGGTGCGTATCTCCGAACGGGTGTCGCCGCCGTTGAGCCAGATGATGTTGGGCTGGTTCCTGTAGCGCTCGGCGAGGAAGCGGCCATAGGCGGGTGCGTTTTGCGGGTTCAGCTTGCCGCCGTCTGCGATCGAGCCCCAGCAGGGCACCAGCGCGAGATAGATGCCGAGTTCCTCGGCGCGCTTCGCGACCCAGTCGAGATGGTCCCAATAGTCATATTCGCCGGCCCTGGCCGGATCATTGCCCGGCGTCGTGCGCGGGCGGCCAGGATCGCCATCGACCAGCGCGGGGCCAGTAGCCGGGTTGGTCATCTTCTCGGTGTGGAGCACCATGATCTGGACGACGTTGAAGCCCTGGCGCTTGCGGGTGAGGAGGTACTGTTCTGCCTCGGCGCGGCTGGTGCGGCTGAGCAGCAGCCAGCCGGTATCGCCCATCCAGAAGAAGGGCTTGCCGCCGGCGAGCAGATAATGGCCGTTCGGCGCGACCGAGAGGGGGGGAGTCTGCGCGGCGGCCGGCGTGGCGACTGCCGCAGCGGCCGCAAGCGCGGCCAGCAGAAACGAGCCGGCGTGCATCAGACTTCCCTCTCCCGAAGCGCGGGAATCGTGGCCCCCGCTGTCTGACGTTCATTGTATAATAGTATTATTTAAGTCAACCGCCGTCGCGCACTTCTGCCGTTAATTGCGGTGGATACTGGCCGGCGCGCGAAGTACGCAGTCGAGCGCATCACGCGGAGCATGATGCGCTGTCCGGCGATCCCTCCGGCCCCAAACGGGGCGGCGGGCTTATTGGAGGTTCACGAACATGCCGCCGTCGACCAGCAGCGCGGCGCCGGTGACATAGGCTGCCATGTCCGAAGCAAGGAAGACGATCGGCCCGGCGAGATCCTCGGGCATGCCGAGGCGGCCGAGCGGGGTGCGCTCTTCCATGTAATGGCGCTTCGCTTCGTCGGCGAGATCGTCCTTGTTGATCTCGGTGAGGATGGTGCCAGGCAGCACGCTGTTGCAGCGGATGCCGTGCTTGCCGAGCGCAATCGCAGCCGACTGCATCAGCGAATGCACGCCGGCCTTGGTGGGCGTGTAGTGCGTCTGGAACTCGCCGCCGACGAGCGCCGAGATCGACGACACCGCGACGATCGCGCCGCCATGGCCTTGCTTGACCATCTGGTTCGCCGCGGCCTGCACCATGTAATAGGCGCCGTGGAGATTGACCCGGAAAGTGCGGTCCACGGTCTCGACCGGCATGTCGAGGAACGCGTGGAACGGGCAGATGCCCGCGTTCGAGACCATCACGTCGACCTTGCCGAATGCCTCGACCGCCTTGGCCACGAAATCGGTCGCGGTCTCGGGCAGTGCGACGTCGCCCTTCACCGCAATGCCCCGGCGGCCCAGCGCCTCGATCTCGGCGAGACAGGACTGGGCCTTCTCGTCGCTCGCCACATAGTTGATCGCGACATCGGCGCCGTGCTGCGCGGCGCCGATCGCGGCTGCGCGGCCGATGCCGGTGGAGCCGCCGGTGACCAGCACGGTCTTTCCTTCAAGAAGCTTCATCTTACATCCTCTGCCAGGATCGAGCGATCGATCGCTTCGATCCGATTGACCCCGGTCAGCGTCATCGCGACCGTCATTTCCTTGGCGATCAGCTCGAGCAGCTTCGTCACGCCTGCTTCGCCCTGCGCGGCGAGGGCATAGACCCAGGCCCGGCCGAGCAGCACCGAGTGCGCGCCGAGCGCGAGCATCCGCACCACATCGAGCCCGTTGCGCACGCCGCCATCCGCCAGGATGGTCAGTCTATCGCGGACGGCATCGGCGATCGCGGGCAGCGCCCGGGCGCTCGACAGCACGCCGTCGAGCTGACGGCCGCCATGGTTCGAGACGACGATGCCGTCGGCGCCGATCGCGGCGGCCTCACGCGCGTCCTCGGGATCGAGGATGCCCTTGATGATCAGCGGGCCATCCCAGGCGGCGCGGATCCATTCGAGATCGCGCCACTGGATCGACGGATCGAAATTGGCGCCGAGCCAGCCCATATAGTCGTTGAGGCCGCTGTCCTTGCCGAGCACCGGAAGAAGGTTGCCCAGCGTGTGCGGGCGGCCGCGCAGGCCGACATCCCAGGACCAGTGCGGCTTGCCCATTGCCTGGAGCACGCGGCGCAGGGGCGCATTGGGGCCGGACATGCCCGAATGCGCGTCGCGGTAGCGTGCGCCGGGCACCGGCATGTCGACGGTGAATACCAGCGCCTTCGCTCCGGCCGCCTTCGCGCGGGCGATGAGGTCCTTCATGAAGGCGCGGTCGCGGATCACATAGAGCTGGAACCAGAAGGGATCGGCCTTTTGCGCGACGTCCTCGATCGGGCAGATCGACACGGTGGACAGGCACATCGGCACGCCGGCTGCGCGGGCGGCGCTTGCTGCCTGGAGCTCGCCGCGCCGGGCGTACATGCCACTGATCCCGACCGGACCGAGCCCCACCGGCAGCGCGATCTCGCGGCCGAACAGGGTGGTGGAAAGGTCGATCGTGGCGACATCCTTCAGCACGCGCTGGCGCAGGGCGATGCCCGACAGGTCGCTCACGTTGCGGCGGAGCGTCTCCTCTGCATAGGCTCCGCCATCGGCATAGTCGAACAGGAAGCGCGGCAGGCGGCGGCGGGCGGCCTCGCGGAAATCAGTGGCTGAAGCGATGATCATGGAAATGCCTTATGGCGTTCGGCGCGGCCGCGGGAAACGGATTGTGCAATCATCGTCGCCACATTTTTCCCGGCGATGAGGGCTGCTCCGAAGGGAGCGCGCCGGCGCTTTCCCGACCGGCGCGAGTCGCGTGCTTTCATCATCTCGATCCTAAAATTCGCCCCTCTGGCAGCGTCTTGGGGGTGCTGCGCCGGTCTAACGGCCCGGTTTCGATATTGTCAATTTCTTCGCTAAATGACGGAAAACAAAAAAGTCGTAAGCCGGATACCCGGGATATTGAAGATATTATAGTACTAATCGTTGCAATTGCCCCTTTCCCCGGCTAACGAGCGGAAAGGAGAGATAGATGCATAAGCTGGAAAGGCCGGAGGTGGCGGGCGACCGCTCCACGCGCTTGGAAATTCGTGCAAACCACGTGCGTGAGCGCGCCAATTGGATGCGCCGGCGTCTCTTGAAGATGATCTTCGTTGCCGGCCAGGGGCACCCGGGCGGCGACCTCTCAGCCGCTGACATCGTGGCATCGCTCTATTTCGATATCCTTCGGATCGATCCGAAATCGCCCGATGCGCCGGAGCGCGATCGCTTCATCCTCAGCAAGGGCCATTGCACCGGCGCGCTTTATAGCGCGCTGGCGGGGGCGGGTTTCTTTCCCGAGGCCGAGCTCGACACCTATCTTCAGCCGGGCTCGCGGCTGAACGGCCACCCGAATCGCAACTATCTGCCTGGCGTCGAGACCAACACCGGACCACTCGGGCACGGTTTCCCGGTGGGCGTGGGCGTCGCGGTGGCCGGGCAGATTGACGGCGCGGACTACCGCGTGTTCGTGCTCACCGGCGACGGCGAGCTGCAGGAAGGCAGCATGTGGGAAGCGGCGATGTTCGCCGGCCATCGCGGCCTCGGCAACCTCACCGTGATCGTGGACCGCAACCGGCTGCAGCAGGGCGCCCGCACCGAGGACACCAATTCGCTCGAACCGCTGGCCGACAAGTGGCGCGCGTTCGGCTGGGACGTGGTCGAAGTCGATGGCCATGACCATGAAGCGCTGCTCGCGGCGTTCGATGAAGCTGCCGAGCCGCGCGACAAGCCGCGCGTGCTGATCGCGAACACCTTCAAGGGGCAGGGCGTCAGCTACATGCGCGACCAGGCAGGCTGGCACCACGGCGTGCCGGACGCCGAGCAATATGCCCAGGCGATCGCCGAGCTGGAAGCGGAGCTGCGCGCGTGAAGGACGTGGTCGCACCCGACATGTTCGATTGCCGCGACGCCTATGTCGGTGCGCTCGAGGAACTGGCCGCGGCGGATGCGCGCATCGTCGCCGTGGTCAATGATTCGGTGGGCTCGTCCAAGCTCGGCAAGTTTCGCGATCGCTTTCCGGCGCGGCTGATCAATGTCGGCATCGCCGAGCAGAACATGGTCGGCGTCGGCGCCGGTCTCGCCAATGGCGGCAAGATCCCCTTCGTCAGCGGGGCGGCCTGCTTCCTGACCGCCCGCGCGATGGAGCAGATCAAGGTCGATTGCGCCTATAGCCAGGCCAATGTGAAGCTGTGCGGCATCTCGAGCGGCGTCGCCTATGGCGAGCTCGGCGCGACGCATCACGGCATCGAGGACGTCGCCTGGCTGCGCGCGATCGACAAGCTGACCGTGATCGTCCCGTCGGATCCCTGGGAAACCGCGGAGGCGATCAAGGCGGCAGCGGCGCACGCCGGGCCAGTGTTCGTCCGGATCAGCCGGATGCCGGTGCCGGCGCTCGCGCGCGGCGAGGATGCGGCCTTCACGATCGGCAAGGCAGAGCTGCTGCGCGACGGCGGCGACGTTGCGATCCTCGCCAATGGCACACTGGTGCACCGCGCGCTGGCCGCTGCCGCGCTGCTGGCCGACGAGGGAATCGAGGCGCGCGTGGTCAACATGACGACGGTGTCGCCGCTCGACTGCGATGCGGTGCTTGCCGCGGCTGGAACCGGCGCGATCGTGACGGCCGAGGAAGGGCTGGCGACCGGCGGGCTTGGCGGCGCGGTTGCCGAGCATTGCGCGCGCCACCGCCCGGTACCGATGCGGATGCTGGGCTTCCCCGGCTTCCTACCGACCGGGTCGGCGAGCTGGCTGATGGAGCATTTCGGACTCACCGCGGAAGGCATCGCCGATGCCGCCCGCGAACTGGTGGCGGGGAAAGGCTGATGGCAGCGCCGTCGGCATCGACCGGTCGCAACATGGCGGAGCGCTCCGCGCTGCCGCCGGGGGGAACGTGACGGGGCGGCGGTGGGGCCGCAACGAATGACGTGAGGTGCTTCGGCACGAGAACATAAGAATTGGGAAGGGAGTGGAAATGAATAAGTCGTTCAAGACAGTGCGTCCCGCGCCGCTGCTGCGCGGAATGCTGCTGACCGGGGTCAGCGCCATGACGCTCGTCGTCGCGCCTGCCGCATTCGCGCAGCAGACCGCGCCGGCGCCGGACACCGTGGCCGAGACGCCGCAGGAGCCAGTGACGCAGAATGATGCGATCGTCGTCACCGGCAGCCGCATCAAAAGCCCGACGCTGACTTCGCCGTCGCCGCTGCAGGCCGTTACCGCCGAGACGATCCAGAATATCGGCGCGACCAACGTCCAGGAAGCACTGGCCCAGATCCCGGCGGTCGGCGTGCCCGGCCAGACCCGCGTCAGCAACGCCGGCGATACCAATCCGGGTCTCGCCACCGTCAACCTGCGCAACCTTGGCGACAACCGCACCCTGGTGCTGATCGACGGCCGCCGCTCGGTCGCCGGCATTCCGGGCACCTCGACCGTCGACCTGTCGATGATCCCGACCTCGTTCGTCGAGCGTGTCGACGTGCTGACCGGCGGCGCCTCAGCCGTCTATGGCTCGGACGCGATCGCGGGCGTGGTCAACTTCGTCTACAAGAAGAATTTCCAGGGCTTCCAGGCCAATGCACAGGCCGGCATCTCGGAACTCGGCGACGACAAGCGCTATTCGATCAACGGAACCTTCGGCCAGAATTTCGCCGACGGCCGTGGCAACGTGATGATCTATGCCGGGTACAATCACGAAGGTGACGTGCCCAACTACAAGCGCGAGCGGACCGCAGCCGGCTATAGCAGCCTGGGCAACACGCAGCGCGTTGGAGGCAACAGCGACGCGAACCTGACCGCCGCGCAGAACCTGTTCACGCGCTTCTACCAGCCGTCGAACGTCGGTCCGGGCGGCGTGTTCAACTTCGGTGGCGTCGGCAGCCGGCTGATCCTGGCGGACGGCACGCTCGACACCTATCCGGCGGTGAACGGCACGAACTACAACGACCCCACGGTCGTCGCGAAGATCAACAAGTACGGCTATAACGCGGCCGCGCTCGGCCAGCAGGCCTCGCCGTCGAACCAGATCACGGTCGCCACGCGCGCGAACTTCGACGTGAGCGACAAGCTGAACCTGTTCGTTGAATCGACCTTCTCGAACTACAAGACCAAGGGTCGTCGCGAAGCCTCGCCGATGCGCACGGACAGCGCGCTTGGCGCGTTCAACGGCACGAACGGGTATTTCCCGATCCAGTTCCAGGTCGTGAACCCGAGCAACCCGGCTGATGTCCGCATCGTCAACAACCCGTTTGTGCCGACCGCGGTGTTCAACGCGGCGGACAATCGCGCCGTCAACGACGCGATCGCTTCGAAGGACGTCAGCTTCCTGCTCCGCACGACGATGTTCGGCGACGGCACGCGCAGTACCCCGACCGAGCGTGACAATTTCCGCGCGGTGATCGGCGGCACCTACAAGATCGGCGGCGACTGGACCGCCGACTTCTACTATCAGTACGGCTTCACCAAGCAGCGCCAGAGCATGACCGGCCTCGCCGACCTCAACCGCCTTGCCCAGGCGGTGCAGGTGATGCCCGACGTGTTCGACTACAACAAGAACGGCAACACCACCGAAGCCGTGTGCGTCGACGCGACCGCGCGTGCGAATGGCTGCGTGCCGATCAACGTCTTCGGCCTGAACGCGGACGGTACTTCGAAGGTCTCGAAGGAAGCCGCTGCGTGGCTGATGACCGAGATGAGCCGCTATTCGAAGCAGGAGCTGCAGACGGCGGCGGTGAACGTCGGCGGTACGCTGTTCAACCTGCCGGCCGGCCCGGTGCAGGTCTCGGTCGGCGCCGAGTGGCGTTCCGAGTACAGCATGGACGACTTCGATCCGCTGACCAACACCGCGCGTAACGGCTATGTCCAGCTGCTCGACACCAAGGGCAAGTTCAACGTCAAGGAAGCGTATGGCGAACTCGTCGTGCCTATCCTGCGCGACACGCCCTTCTTCCAGAACCTGACGCTGCGCGGCGCTGCGCGCCTGTCCGACTACTCCACCGTCGGCAGCTTCTGGGCCTGGAACGTCGGCGGCGAATGGGCGCCGGTCGAGGATATCCGCTTCCGTGCGGTCTATGCCCATGCCGTCCGCGCGCCGAACATCGGCGAGCTCTATGCGGCAGCGGCGGCTGGCATCATCACCATCACCGATCCGTGCCAGGGCGTGACGCTGGCGCAGACCTCGGCGGTGGCAGTGAACTGCCGCAAGGATCCGGGCGTGCTCGCGAACATCAACGCGAACGGGTCGATGACGCTGACTTCGTCGGACACGGCGGGCGTCGGCAGCATCACGGCTAGCAACCCCGGCATCCAGCAGGAAACCGGCAAGACCAAGACGTTCGGCGTGGTGATCAACCCGCGCTCGATCCACGCGCTGCGCGGCCTGACGATCACCGCCGACTACTACGACATCAAGCTCGAGAACGCGATCAACCGCCTCGCTGCGGCGACCGTGCTCAACAAATGCTATGTCAGCGGCCTGGCGGACTTCTGCCAGTTCGTGACCCGCCGCCAGCAGCCCTCGGGCGCGTTCAGCGTCGGCTCGGTCGAGCAGGTGGTGCGCGGTCTCGTCAACAGCGGTGGCCAGTTCACCCGCGGCATCGACATGACGCTGAGCTACAGCCACAAGATCCTGGGCGGCACGGCGACCTGGTCGGGCAGCTGGACCCACCTGCTCAAGCAGGGCATCGTTCCGCTGACCGGCGACGCCTATGACAACACCATGGGCGAGATCGGCACGCCGCGCGACTCGTTCAACTACGGCCTGAACTGGGACAATGACTCGTTCGGGTTCACCATCACGGGTGAAGTCACCGGCTCGCAGATGTTCGACTATGAGAACTACCAGACGACGTTCCGTCTGGCCAACGGTTCGCTTCCGGACAAGAAGTACTTCACGATCGGCGCGAAGAACTACAACAACGCCCAAATCCGCTACAAGGGCATCGAGAATTTCGAGCTCTATGCGGGTGTGAACAATCTGTTCAACGTCCAGGCGCCGCCGCTCTGGACCGGCACGCCCAACGGCAGCCCGAACGCGATCTGGGATATCATCGGTCGCCGTTACTATGCGGGTATCCGTCTCAAGTTCTGAAGGCCCCCCAAGTTGCCTCCTGTCGGGGCGGTGCATTGCACCGCCCCTTTTTTTGTGCGCGGCAGGGGCGCCCAAATCGACTGGATTGCCAGCGGGGAGCGCGAGGGTATGCTGGCCCGATGTGGCAACCGGCTATCCTTGCTCTGATGTCTGCTTCGCCCGCGGGGCAGGGCGTGACTTTCGACGGCGTGGCCTTCGGCCCACAGCGCACCCTTAGCTGCACCTGGTTCACCAATTTCGAGAATAGCCGATTCGAGCAATGCCGGGACGCGACAGGACCGCTGCTGGGGGAAGGCGACGGGGCATCGATCAAATGCCGTGGAGACACGTGCAGGCAACTGGATGCCGCAGCCCGGGAGGCATCGGGCTGGCGAAAAGCCGAGCCGCCCTGGGGCAACTTCACGGTCCAGCTGGTGGGGCGAGTGAGCCTTGCGCAGCACAAGAAGCGCTATCTGGGCGATGCCAGCAGGGACGTTCTCATCGAACGTCTCGTCAGCGTTCGCGTCTTGAAATAGGCCGGTATGGGCGAATGAAGAAGGGCGGCCTCCTTGCGGAGACCGCCCGTGCGAGATGCCGGCGGGTCGAAGAACCGGCGGCCCGCAGTTCGTTCAGGCCTTCAGCTTGGCCTCCAGCTCCTCGAGCGACTTGCCCTCGTTGCGCGGGGCGCCGAGCATGCCGATGATGCCGCTCGCCGCGAGGAAGCCGGTGAGGATCCAGGCGAGGGTAGTGAAGCCCGTGGCGGTCAGCACCGGCACGAAGAAGCTCCAGATGCCCAGGCCGATGCGCACCACCGCGAACATCAGACCCTGCGCGGTCGAGCGCAGAAGCGTCGGGAACATCTCCGAGCTCCACAGCTGGAAGAAGGACTGGGCACCGAAGCCCTGGCCGAACGCCATCAGGAAGACGTGGAGAATCGCCAGCGGCAGGGTGAGCGGGAACAGCGCGAGCAGCGACATGCCGACCACCTGGATCACTGCCGAGACGAGGAACATCGTCCGCTGGTTCAGCCGGTCGGAGAACTGCATGAACACCCCCCAGATCGACAGCATGCCGATCAGGAAGCTGAGCGTCTGGATCGCCACCGCGGTCGCCTGGCTGGCATCGCCGACGGTGCGCAAGATATAGGGGAAGAAGAAGCCGTTGGTGCCGGCCCACAGGTTCCACATGCCGTACATGCCGATCAGGAACGCCATCGAGCCGAGATAGCGCGGCTTGAACAGCGCGCTGATCCTAGCCGGCTCGATCTGCTTGTGCTCGTCTGCGGCCTGGGCTTCGAGCCAGCGCGGCGATTCCTGCATGCGCGAGCGCAGGAAGGTGAGGCCGATTGCCAGCAGCGCGAGATGCGCGAAGACGATGCGCGCGCCAAGCAACCCGAGCGGGGTGAGCACCAGGAACAGCAGCAGCACGACGACCGGACCCAGATACCAAAGCACCTGCGCCACGCCGCTATGCTTGCCGCGTTTACCCTTGGGCGCCATCTCGGCGATGATCGACCAGGAAGCAGGAATGTCCGCGCCGACCGCGAGGCCGACCAGGAAGAAGCCGAGCACGACCATCCAGGCGTTCATCGCGAACACCAGCCACAGCATGCCGAACGCGTAAAACAGCATGTCGTACTGGTAGATCTTCTTGCGCCCGAACAGGTCGCACAGCCTCCCGCCGATCAACGCGCCGACACCGGCGGAGATCGCGTTCGGCCCGAAAGCGCCGATCAGCCCGACCGTATTGTTGTTGAGATGATAGGCTTCCTGCCACAGCGCGAGCGCTGCCGATCCGGCGACGATCGACCCGGCGTCGATATAGTTCGCAAGGCCGGCGAGGATCGTGTTCCGCCAATCGTCCTTGTCCTGCGCATTCGTGCTGGCCATCGCCTTGCACCCCTCCTTTACAACATATGATAGTATTATTTGTGGCGCAGCCTAGCGGTGCCCGAGGGCCGGGGCAAGCGCTTGCAGCGCCTCGCCGACCCCTTAATCATGGTTGTGCGGGCAGTGATTTCTAGTACGATAATATTATTATAAAGTGCGACGCCTTTCCGGGGCGGATGCGGCAGATCGGGAGAGGGTTGGATGAAGATCACGCGACGGAACATGCTCGCCCAGACCATGGCGATCGGTGCCGCGACTTCCACTCCCGCCATGGCCGCCGTGGCCCCTCGAACGGTCGAGCGCTGGGGTGTGTTCGAGATCGAGCTGGCCGGCCCGAGCGGAGGCAATCCGTTCGTCGACGTGACGCTTGCCGCGGTTTTCGAAGGGGCGGGAAAGCAAGTCCGCGTGCCCGGCTTCTATGACGGCAATGGCACCTACCGCATCCGCTTCAGCCCGCCCGAGCTGGGCGCGTGGCGTTGGCGCAGCGAGAGCAATGCCGGTGCGCTTGCTGGCAAGTCGGGCGAGTTCACCGCAGTCGCGCCGGGCAAGGGCAGTCGCGGACCGGTCCGTGTGTCGAAGGACGGCTATCACTTCGCTTATGCCGATGGCACGCCGTTCCGCCAGATCGGCACGACCTGCTACAGCTGGGCGCTCCAGTCCGACGCGAAATGCGCCGAGACGCTGAAGACGCTCGCCGGCGCGCCGTTCAACAAGATGCGGATGCTGGTGTTCCCCAATGTCCCGTCGGTGGCGACCAACCCGTTCGCGCGCACCGGCGACGGGCCAAGGGATTGGGATCCGGCGCGGTTCGATCCCGCCTATTTCCGCCGCTACGAGGATCGCATCCAGAAGCTCGGCGCGCTGGGGATCGAAGCGGACGTGATCCTCTACCACCCCTATGACGAGAAGCGCGGCTATTCGGACATGCAGCGTGCCGATGACGAGCGCTATCTGCGCTACGTCGCCGCGCGCTTTGGCGCGTACCGCAACGTCTGGTGGTCGATGGCCAACGAATACGACAATATCGAAACCAAGACGATCGCGGACTGGGACCATCTCTTCGAGGTGCTGGTCGCCGCCGATCCGCATGATCGGCTGCGCTCGATCCACCAGATCAACACCTATTACGACCATCGCAAGCCGTGGATCACCCATGCCAGCGTGCAGAATGGCGCGGCCGTGCTCGACGATCTGCGCGCCGAGCTGCACCGCGCGATGACGCTCAAGCCGGTGGTCTTCGACGAGGTCGTCTATGAGGGGAACATCGCCAAGCGCTGGGGCAATCTGAGCGCCGAGGATATGGTCCAGCGTTTCTGGTACGGGCTGATCGGCGGCTGCTATGTCGGGCATAGCGAGACCTTCGCGGCGGATCGCAATGCCGACAGTTCCTGGCTGGGGCAGGGTGGCAGCCTGGCCGGGCACAGCGCGCCGCGGCTCGCCTTCCTGCGCAAGATTATGGAGGAAGGGCCGGTGCCGGGCGTCGAGCCGATCCAGGCCTGGTGGAACTATCATCTCGGTGGCCAGCAGAACGCGTATTACCTCCGCTATTTCGGCGCCGAGCAGCCGACCGAATGGCCGGTGGTATTGCCCGGCAAGGGGCCGGAGTCGCTGCAGAGCTATCGGATCGACGTCATCGACACCTGGAACATGACAGTCACTCCGGTCGAGGGTCTGTTCCGGATGGCGAAGAAGAATGACTATGACGTCCAGGATCCCGCGCGGCCGACCGTGGAGCTGCCGGGCAAGCCCTGGATCGCGCTGCGGATGGTCAAGGTGCAGGCATAGGGATGCGGTACGCGGGCTTCTTCGCAGCGGCGATGCTGCTGTTCGCCTTGCCTGCCGCCGCGCAGGGTAGTCGAGAGGTGTGGATCGACGCCTATCAGTCGAGCCCGGCCGACTACGACTTCGTCATTCCCAAGGAGATGAAGCTCCCGCCCGAGACCCGCCAGCGTCTGCGTGATCGTCCGCCGGTGACCGGCACGCTGCGGATGCGCTTCGCGGTTGCGGCGGGCGGGCGGCAGGTCCGTATCCGCCTGTCCAATGAGGATGGCACAACGCCGCTCACCGTGGTTGCAGCCAGCGCCGGCATCGCCGCGACCGGCTTCGATGCGAAGCCCGGCACGCTGCGCCGGCTCAGCTTCGGTGGCGCGGCGCAGGTGACGATCGCACCGGGTGCGCCTGTGCTGAGCGATCCTGTCGCCCTGTCCGTTCCGGCAATGGGCGAGCTGGTGGTGAGCGTGCATATTCCCGCGGGGCTTAAGCTCAAGGGATTCGGGAATGCGGTGATGGCGATGGGGGAGGGCGACCAAATCCTCGCTGAAAAGATCGCAAATGCCGATACGATCATCGGCCGGCCGCCGGTGAGCGGTGTCATGGTGCGCAGCGCCAGCCCCCCGCGCGTTATCGTCGCGCTTGGCGATTCGATCACCGACGGCAACCGGCCCGCGCTCGACCAGTTGCATGGCTGGCCGGAACGGCTGAACCAGCGTATCGCCGCCGCGCCCGGCCGCCCGGCGCTGGCGGTGATCAATGCCGGTATCGGCGGCAACCGGGTGCTCTCGACCAGCTGGGGCAAGGCGGCGCTGGCCCGGTTCGATCGCGATGTCGCCCGCGTGCAGGGCGTGTCCCACGTCATCCTGTTTGAAGGCATCAACGATATCGGCAATGGCGGATCGAGCACCATGTTCGGCAACAACCCGCCGCTCGACGTGGACGAGTTGATCGCCGGCTACCGCCAGATCATCGCCCGGGCGCATGCCGCAAATATCAAGGTGGTGATGGCGACGCTGACCCCGTTCCGGGGCGCGACTTCGTACAATGAGGCGCGGGAAGCGCAGCGCCAGGCGGTCAATCGCTGGATCCGCACCTCGGGCGAGCCCGACGGCGTGATCGATTTCGACAAGGCGGTCCGCGATCCCGCCGCGCCGCTGCAGCTTCTGCCCGCCTATGATTCCGGCGACCATATCCATCCGGGCGAGGCGGGATACCGAGCGATGGGTGACAGCATCGACATCGCGCTGTTTCGAAAAGCGGGCTGAGGGGGCTCGCTTAGGCTAGGCGATTAGCTGTTCCCCGGCGAAGGCCGGGGCCCAGTTGCAATGCCGTATGAGAGGTTTGACTACGCCAATCAGCTGCGCCGAAACTGGGCCCCGGCCTTCGCCGGGGAACCAGAGCAGAGGTCAGCCCGCGAACAGCGCCTCGCGCGCCAGGCGCAGCGTCTCGACCGCATCCTGCTTCGCCTGCGCCGCCTTCATCGCGTCGAAGTCGAGCCGGTCGAGCGCCTTCTCGATATGCTTGAGGAAGCCGATCGCGCTCTTGGCGGCGCCGACGCAATCCTCGCGGAACGGGAACTGGTCGAGCTGCCACACGCCTTCCCACTTGTTCTTGCGCAGCGTGTAGAAGAACTCGAACAGCTCGATCGGGTGGACCGAGCCGGCGATCATGTCGTCGTCCCAGCCGCGCAGATTGTCGTTCACGTCCATGCCGAACAGCCGGCCATGATCGATCGCGAGCTGGGCCGAATCCGCCGGGCTCTCGCCGCCGTACAGCGCGTGGCCGAAATCGAGCAGGATGCCGATATTGGGCAGCCCGATCTTCTCGATGCCGAGCAGCGTGCGCGCGACGCTGTCGAAGCTCATGTGATTGCGCGGCTCGCGCGGCTTGTATTCGATCACGAACTGGAGATCGGGATTCTCGGAGGCGAGCTGGCCGACGCCGTCCATGCTCATCCGCCACAGATCGCCATGATCGACCTGGAAGGGATAGTCCCATCCATCCTGGCCCGGCCACAGCTTCACATATTTGGCGCCGAAGCGGCGGACGACGCCGGCGGCCTCGGTGATCATCGCATGCGCTTCGCGGCGGATGCCTGGATCGGGATTGGTGAAGGCGCCCTTGGCGAACTTGCGGGTGTAGATCTCCGGCGTGATGCCGATGACCGACAGGTTGTTGCGGGCGAGCGCCGCCTCGACCGCGGCGAAATCGGTCTCGCCGCCCGGGAAGGGGTAATTGATGTCGACGACCGACAGGTCACCGACCTCGCCGGCCAGGTCGATCATCTCGATCAGCGAGCGCGCCGGGCCATAGCCATCGGTCGCATAGCGATCCACATAGGTGGCGAAGTGCCAGATCCCCGCGCCGTACTTCTGCTCGCTCGCCATCATCAGTCCTCTCGAAGTGCCGCCCGGCTTCGTGCCGGACGTGAAATCATGGGGCCGTCGCGTTTTCGCGCCTGGCCGTGCGCCTGCCGGTCAGGCGATGAGTAGCTTCACCCCGGCGGCCTCGAAGCCCGCACGGTCCTCGTCCCGGATGCCGTCGTCGGTCACCAGCGTGTGGATCAGCTCGATGCCGCCGAGCGACGAGAAGGAGCGCTGCCCGATCTTGCTGCTGTCGGCGACCAGGATCACCTCGGCCGCGGATTCGATCATCGCGCGCTTCACCGTGATGTCCGAAAGCGACGGGAAGGTGAGGCCGGCATCGAGCGACACCGCTGCCGTCGCCAGGAACAGCTTCTGCGCGAACAGCCCGCGGAAATAGTCGCCTGAGCGCTCGCCGCTGAGTGACAGGGTCGGTGCCTTGAAATGGCCGCCCGGCATATGGACGTCGAACCCTGGCAGGCCGCCGAGCGCCAGCGCGATGTTGAGCGCGTTGGTGATCACCGTCAGCCCGCTGCGGGTGGCGAGGTGGGACGAGATCTCGGTGGTGGTCGATCCGGAATCGAGGATGATCGTCTCGCCATCCTGCACCAGCGCCGCCGCCGCGCGGCCGATCCGGCGCTTGGCTTCCATGTGCACCATGTGGTGCAGCGCCATCGCGCGCACCTGCTGGGTGACCGACTTGAGGAATGCCCCGCCATGCTCGCGCACGACATGGCCTTCCGCCTCGAGCTTCTCCAGGTCCTGGCGCACCGTTACTTCGGACACGCCGAAAGCATCCGCAAGCGTGCGGACGCGGGCGGCGCCTTCTTCCTGCATCCATTCCAGGATCTTCATCCGGCGGGCTTCGCCAAGCAGCCCGGGCGTTCCGGTTCGAGTGTTCATGCCTGTCTCCAATCCCCGCCTGCGATGCGGAGCTGCAGTGGCTCTAGCATGCGGGCGCGTGCGGCATAGATGCGGCGCACTTCCGAGGCTGCGGCAAGGGCAGGAGGCGCGCCCGCCTGCTCACCATTTTCCATGCCGAAACGCCGCACAGCCTATCCTCTTCCGTATCGCAGCTCTGATCGCCGGATTTTGCGCAACGCTAAGCGGTAACGCAGCGAAGTGTCAACGAACGAACCGAGATTCGTTGTGAAATGGAGGTAAACGAAAATAATCGTAAGAAGTCGGTTGCCGTTTATGTCCGTCCTCGGTTAAGGCCCGGCCATGGGCAAGGCAGTAGCAACCGAGGAATTCGTCGATGCGCGGGTGGCGGACATTCGCCGCCGCGCGGACTGGATACGGCGCCAGGCGCTGACGATGGCGCACCGCGCGAAGCAGGGGCATCCGGGCGGCGATATGTCGTGCGCGGATATCCTGGCGACGCTCTATTCCGCCGTGCTGCGCTTCGATCCCGCCAATCCGCAGGACCCGGCGCGCGATCGCTTCGTGATGAGCAAGGGCCACTGCACCGGTGCCTTCTATTCGGCGCTTGCAGGTGCGGGCTATTTTCCGGTCGCCGATCTGGAGACCTATCTCCAGCCGGGCTCGCGGCTGAACGGCCACCCGAACCGCAATTACCTGCCGGGCGTCGAGACCAATACCGGCCCGCTCGGTCATGGCCTGCCCGTCGCGGTCGGCATGGCGGTGGCCGGGCAGATCGACGCGGCGGACTTCCGGGTCTTTGCGCTCACTGGCGACGGCGAGCTGCAGGAAGGCAGCATGTGGGAAGCGGCGATGTTCGCCGGGCATCGCAGGCTCGGCAAGCTGACGGTCATCATCGATCGCAACCGGCTGCAGCAGGGCGCGCCTACCGAGGATACCAATTCGCTCGAGCCGCTCGCCGACAAATGGGCAGCCTTTGGCTGGGAAGTCGCCGATGTCGACGGCCATGATCCCGCGGCCCTGCTCGAACTGCTCTCCGCACCGCGTGGCGCCGACGGCAAGCCGCTTTGCATCATCGCGCATACGATCAAGGGACGCGGCGTGAGCTATATGGAAAATCAGGCGGGCTGGCATCATGGCACGCCCAATGACGCGCAGCTGGCCCAGGCTTTCGCCGAACTCGACGCGGAGCTTGCGGCATGAGTGCGGCGCCGCAGGGCAAGGGCTTCGATTGCCGCAATGCCTATGTCGAGACTTTGGAGGCTCTGGCGGCCGAGGATCCCCGGATCGTCGCGGTGGTCAATGACTCGGTCGGTTCGTCGAAGCTCAACAAGTTTCGCGACCAGTTTCCCGAGCGGCTGGTCAATGTCGGCATCGCCGAGCAGAACATGGTCGGCGTCGGTGCGGGCCTGGCCAATGGCGGCAAGGTGCCGTTCGTCAGCGGCGCCTCGTGCTTCCTCACCGGCCGCGCGCTCGAGCAGATCAAGGCGGACATCGCGTACAGCAACGTCAATGTGAAGCTGTGCGGCATCTCGAGCGGCGTCGCCTATGGTGAGCTTGGCGCGACGCATCACAGCATCGAGGACCTGGCCTGGCTGCGCGCGATGAAGGGGCTGACGGTGATCGTGCCGTCCGATCCCTGGGAAACCGCCGAGGCGATCCGCTGGGCCGCCGGCTATGACGGTCCGGTCTTCATCCGGGTGAGCCGCATGGCAGTGCCCGCACTGGCCCGTCCGGAAGGCGCGCGCTTCGAGGCCGGCAAGGCCGAAGTGCTGCGCGAAGGCGATGACGTCGCAATCATCGCCTGCGGCACGCTGGTGCACCGTGCGCTCGACGCCGCCGACGCGCTGGCGGCGGAAGGCATCTCGGCCCGCGTGCTCAACATGGCGACGGTCTCGCCGATCGACCGCGAGGCGATCGTTGCCGCGGCCGGCACGGGTGCTATCGTCACCGCTGAAGAACATGTCGTGCGCGGTGGCCTGGGCGGCGCCGTGGCCGAAGTCGTGGTGGAGGAGAGGCCGGTTCCGATGCGCGTCCTGGGTTTCCCCGGCTTCCTGGAGACTGGCTCGGCCGAATGGCTGTTCGAGCGGCACGGGCTGACACCGGCAGGCATCGCGGCTGCGGCGCGCGAGCTGGTCGAGAAGCTCGGCTGATGGCGCGCCCGGCGATCCTGGCGGTCGACCAGGGCACGACCAACACCAAGGCGCTGCTGTTCGCGGCGGACACCGGCGAAGTACTGGGCCGTGCCTCGCACCCGCTGGGCGTGGTCCATCCGCGTCCCGGCTGGGCCGAGCAATCGGCCGAAGCGATCTGGGGCAGCGTCGCCGGCGCGATCGGCGAAGTCATCGCCACGACGCCGGGCGCCGAAGTCGCCTCGCTCGCCATCGCCAACCAGCGCGAGACGATCGTGCTGTGGGACGCCGAGAGCGGCGAGGCGGTGGCACCCGCGATCAGCTGGCAATGCCGGCGCACCGCCGATCGCTGTGCCGCGCTGGCGCCGCGTGCGCACGAAATCATTGCGGCGACCGGGCTCGGCATCGATCCGCTGGCGCCCAGCACCAAGCTTGCCTGGCTACTCGACGAGACGCCGGGCGCGCGCGCCAGGGCCGAGGCCGGGCTGCTCCGCGCCGGCACGATCGACAGCTGGCTGTTGTGGAAGCTCACCAACGGCGCGCAGCACGCGACCGATGTGAGCAACGCCTCGCGTACCCAGCTGATGTCGCTCGACGCGCTCGACTGGGACCGCTCGATGCTCGCGCTGTTCGGGGTGCCCCGGCTGGTGCTGCCGACGATCCGCCCGTCCGACGCCCAGTTTGGCTTCACCGCCGCGAGCGGCGTGCCCTCGGGCCTGCCGATCGAAGTGCTGCTCGGCGATTCACACGCGGCCCTGCTCGGCCACGGCTTTGCGGCGCCCGGACAGGCCAAGGTCACCTGCGGCACCGGTTCCTCGCTGATGGCGGTGACGCCGGCGCGCGTCACCTCCGCGCACGGCCTGTGGAGCACGATCGCCTGGGCACGCGGGCATGACGTCTTTCATGCGCTCGAAGGCAATGTCGCGGTGTCGGGCCATGCCGCGGCCTTTGCGGTGCGCCTGCTCAACCTGCGCGACGAGGGCGAGCTGACCCGGCTCGCCGCCGAAGTGCCCGACAGCCAGGGCGTGACCTTCGTACCCGCGCTGGCCGGGCTCGGCGCGCCGCACTGGCGCTCGGAAGCGCGGGGGCTGCTCAGCGGCATGTCGCTCGGCACCAGCCCGGCGCACGTCGCCCGCGCCGTGCTGGAGGGCATCGCGCTGCAGATCGCCGATATCGTCTTCGCGATGGACGCCGATCTCGGCGCGCCGCTTGATGTGTTGTCCGTCGATGGGGGTGCTGCGGCGAATGACCTGCTCGTCCAGATCCTCGCCGACGTGATCGATCGCCCGGTCCTGCGCCCGTGCCAGCTCGAGCTGGGCGCGCGCGGGGTGGCGCAGCTGGCTGCCGGGAAGCTGGGTGGCAATGCCTGGGCAATAGTGGATCAGGACCGCTTCGAGCCGGGCATCGCCGGTGCCGATCGCGCGCACCTGATGGCGCGCTGGCGCCAGGCGGTTGCCGCGTCCGCCGCGGCGCATCCCTAGCCGGTGCATGCCCGGCGGAGTCACCCGTAGAACATCGAAATCCGAGGTCGTCAGCAGGAAATCGCTCGGCTAAACACTCGTGAAACTACGAGTGAGAAATCGATTCCATGAGCCTGTCCGATACCCCTTCGCGGCGCGTGCGTTCCGTCGTCATCCTGGGTGGTGGAACGGCCGGCTGGATGACCGCGACGGCGCTGGCGCGCCAGTTCGGCCGGACGCTGGATATCACCCTGCTCGAGTCCGAGGAGATCGGCACGGTCGGCGTCGGTGAAGCGACGATCCCGACGATCCACTGGTTCAACCAGCTGATCGGGCTCGACGAGGCGGCGTTCCTCCGCGAGACCAAGGCGAGCTTCAAGCTGGGCATCGAGTTCGTCGACTGGGTGCGGCCGGGGCATCGCTATTTCCACCCGTTCGGCGACTATGGCGTGCGCTTCCCGGGCGTGGCCTTCCACCATCGCTGGATGAAGGCCAGGGCGGAGGGCCTCGACCTGCCGCTTGCCGCCTTCTCGCTGGCGACCGAACTGGCCGGACAGGGGCGTTTCGCCATGCCGACGGGTGACGCGCGCTCGATCCTGTCGACGCTCGGCTATGCCTATCATTTCGACGCCAGCCTCTATGCCCGCCACCTGCGCGGCATTGCCGAGGCGGCGGGCGTCACCCGCATCGAGGGCAAGCTGCAGGACGTCGCGTGCGACGGCGAGAGCGGGCTGGTCACCGCGCTCACCACCCAGCGCGGCGAGCGGATCGAGGGCGACCTGTTCATCGACTGTTCGGGCTTCCGCGCGCTGCTGATCGACGGAACGATGGGCGGTGGGTTCGAGGACTGGTCGCACTGGCTGCCCTGCGACCGTGCCGTGGCGGTGCCCTGCGCGCGGACCGAGCATACCACGCCTTTCACCCGCTCCACCGCGCGCCCCGCGGGCTGGCAGTGGCGCATTCCGCTCCAGCACCGGATCGGCAATGGGCATGTCTTCTCCAGCCGCTTCATGAGCGAGGACGAGGCGACGGGGATGCTGCTGGCGAACCTCGACGGCGAGGCGCTGGCCGAGCCGCGCACGCTGCGCTTCACCGCGGGCACGCGGCGCAAGGCCTGGATCGGCAATGTTATCGCGATCGGCTTGTCCTCGGGCTTCCTCGAACCGCTGGAATCGACGTCGATCCACCTGATCCAGAGCGGCATCGCCAAGCTGCTGACGCTATTCCCGGACCGCGACATGGATCCGGCGCTGGCCGAGCGGTACAATGCGCTCCTCAATGCCGATATGGACAATATCAAGGACTTCCTGATCCTGCACTACCACGCCAATCCCGGCCGCACCGATCCGTTCTGGGTGGAGCGGCGCGAGATGGCGTTGCCCGAGACGCTGGTGGCGCGCGAGGAGCAATATCGCCGCTCCGGGCGGCTGATGCTCGGCCCCGAGGAGCTGTTCCGCGACGCGAGCTGGCTGGCGGTGCTCAACGGGCAGGAGATCGTGGCGGAGGACTATAACCCGCTCGCCGACGTGCTCGACAGCGCGGCCAACAGCGCGCAGGTCCGTCAGGTCGCCGAAGTCATCCAGCGCGCCGCGCCGACGCTACCGCTGCACGACGCGGCGCTTGCGGCGGCGATGGGCGGGTGATCAAGCCGGACATCGTCGCGCGGCGGATCGGCAGCGAAGGCCAGCCGATCGCGATCGTCGACGGCTTCCATCCCGACCCGGACGCCTTGCGCGCGGCGGCGCTGGCGGCGACGTTCGAGCCAGGACGGCATCACTATCCAGGCATCCGCGCGCCGCTGCCGGCCGAGTATTTCGCCCAGGTGCGCCCGGCGCTGGTGCCGGTGCTGCGCGAGGTGCTGGGGGCTGCGAGCGTGGAGCTGCTCGATGCCAGCTTCTCGATGGTGACCACCCCGCCCGCCGAACTCGGCGCGGAGCAGCGGCTGCCGCATATCGATGCGGTGCAGCCCGGGCTGATCGCGCTGGTCCATTATCTGTCGGAAGGCGACGGCACGGCGTTCTTCCGACACCGGGCGACGGGGTTCGAGACGATCGATGCGGCGCGCTCGGCCGGCTATCTCGCCACGCTCAACGCCGAGCTGCGCGCTGATCCGCCGGAAGCGGCCTATCCCTTTGGCGATACGAAGCTTTTCGAGCGGATCGCGCATGTCGAGGCACGCTATAATCGCGCGGTGATCTACCGCAGCGCGCTGCTCCATAGCGGCGCGATCTCGCCGGATGCGGTGCTGGACGGCGATCCGGCGACCGGGCGGCTGACGGTGACGGCGTTCCTCTCCGCCACATAAAAATCACCCGCCATCCCTGGGGAGGGATGACGGGTCGAGGTGGGGTGTAGGGTTAGCGCAGCTCAGTGCTTCTTCTTCGCCGCAGCCTTGGGTGGCTGTACGGCGAGATAGACCGTGCTCCACAGCTGCGCGGCGTTGGACTCATCGACGTCCGCCTTGCCGGCGCCGAAGGCGACGACCTTGTAGCGGCCATTCTCGAACGCCCAGGACCAGAGCTCGGAGCTCTGCGTCGCCCGAGTGGCCTGGATCGCGCGCCACAGCCTGGCCTGCGCATCCTTCAGCACCGCGCGAGTGGCGGGGGGCAGGTCGGTACGGGCGAGCTGGCGCTCGAGGCCGGCGGCGAACAGGGCCTGCTGCCACGACCACACCACCGCACCGTGATAGGCGGCCGGGGTGAAGCGGTCCTGCACCTCGGTGCCGGCCAGCGCCGGATTGGCGACGAGCAGGCCGATATCGGTCATCAGCCCGGCCGGGAACGGCCGTGCCAGCGCGCCGACATAGGCCTGGAGATCGGCCGGGTCGGGATGGCCGAACAGCAGGCTAAAGCCTTCATCCGAATTGATAATAGGCACCGGCTTGCCATGATCGTCGAGCGCGATCGCGTGGTAGCGCAGGGGCTGGCCCTTGAGCGAGGCGAGGGCCGGCGCGGCGGGGACGCCGACGCGGGCGGCATAGGCGCGGACCTGGGCTGCGGCCTCGGGGCCGGGGGTCTCGACGGCGAACAGGCCGGGGGCCTTGCTCCGCCAGGTCGCCGCCATGGCGTGGGCGCGCTCCAGCGCGGCGCGGTCGTCCGGGGTGAGGAAGCGATCGAGCAGGCCGGCGCGGAGCAGTTTGTCGGCGGCCTCGAGCGCGGCGGGGACAAAAACCGCATTCACATCATAGGGATAGCGGCCACGGCCCAAACCTTCCTCACTATCGCGCCACTGGCCGGTCAGGCGGCCCTTGTGGATCGCCACGAGGTTGTTCCAGCGCGGATCCTCGGCGAATGGACGCACTTGATCGATAACGTAGCGAAGGTTGCGCACCAGGAGGGTTCCTGCCGACGCCGCACTGCCCGGATTCGCTTCGCTCTGTACCGTTCTGGCCAGGAAAGTTTGCGCGGCGGCCCGGGTTGCCGAGCCGAGCAGATAATCGGCGGAGACGGGACCGAGCATGTAATCGTCGTCGATCATACCATAATCGAGAGTCGCAGCGGCACCGCCCGGCTGCTTGTGCTGGGCATGGTCGATCAGCGCGAATTCGGAGAGCCCCTCCTCATGCGCGACTTCGCCGTCCCGATCGAGCCGGGCGAGCACCGCGCCCAGGCCCGCTTCCACCGCAGCGCCCTTGAGCGCAGGCATCAGCAGGCGAACCGACATCAGCGTGTCGCGGCCGAAATAGGTGTCGAAGCGCCACGAGCCGGCCAGAAACTTCTCGCGGTAGCTGAGGAAAGCGAGCGCGTTGCGCGCTGCCGGATCGGAGGCTGCTTTGCTATTGAGCAGCTCTGCCTTGCTGAGGCCGGTCAGCGGCGTATCGCCGGTCGCTGCAACGATCCGCAACTGAATGCGTCCATTCGCGCCGGCGACGATCTCGCCCTTCTCGATCCGGCCGCTCAGCACCTGAATCTCCAGGCTGTAGCCCGGCGCACCGTCAACACGGTCACGGGCGTAGAGGATGCGATTACCCTCGATGCGGACCGGTGCCGCCACTTCGGCGGGAAAGCGGCTGACCGACTGGTAATCGCGCAGGAAGCGGACATTGGAGAGCACGGCCTGCTTTGGGGCGAGGCGCGGGGTGTCGATCGTGGCGATGCTCTCGATGCCGTGGAGCGGGCGGCCCCTGGCGTCGGCGAAGGTCACCGGGCGCGGCGCCTGGTCGAGCCGCCAGGTGGCGGGGCGGGCAAGTGGCTGGAACCACAGGCCGACGCCGCTGTTGCCGGCCGGGAAGGCGACCAGGATGCGCGGATCGCTGCCGTTGCGCAGCAGCAGGTGCGCCGCGACCTTGCCCTCGCGCACGAACGCGTTGAGGTTCTGGCCCTCGGTCAGGCTGTAGGCCAGCTCCGGCGCCCTGGCCGCCTTCTGCGCCATCGCCACCGTGCTGGTGCCCGCGAGCAGCAGCCCGCCCGCCAGCAGCAACCGCATCGAACCTCGCATCCGTCTCTCTCCTCTTAATCCAGAAATGGAAAGGCGCGGCGAACCTTTCAGTTGCCGCGCCCTCCCTTTTGCGACCCTTGCGGGGTTTATCAGAACTTGAACGTGATCGTGCCGCCATAGGTGGCGCCGACGATGCCGCGGGCATAGAAATAGCCGTCGGTGATCGCCTGCGTCTGGCCCTGGCGGGGATTACCCTCGGTCAGGCCGATGACGTTGAAGATGTTGTCCGCGTTCACGCTCAGCTGCAGCTGCTTGCTGAGGTTGAACGAGGCACCCACGCTGGTCACGCCGTAGCTCGGCAGCGCCACGCCGTTGCCGGCATCGGCGTAGATCTTGCCGATATACTTGTAGCGGCCATAGATCTCACCGAGACCGTTCGGCAGCTTGTAGCTCGGCGTGATCGTGAACAGGCGTGCCGGCGTGCGCTCGGGGCGATTGCCCTCGAAGCCCTGCTGGTTGGCGCCGTTGATCGCCAGGTTGACGAGCTTCGGATCCTGGAACACGCCCTGGAAGTCGATGCTGAAGGCATCGACCGGACGGACGTTGAGGTTGAGCTCGACGCCGTTGGTACGCAGATCGGCGTTGATGTTGCTCTGCTGCGACGGGTTCACCGGATCGGCGAAGTTGTAGTTCTGGTTGCGGAAGTTGGTGCGGAACACCGTCGCCGAAGCCGAGACCAGGCGGCCCATCTGGTAGCGGACGCCGGCTTCGTACAGCTCGATCCCGGTGATGGGATCGACATTGTTCATCTGGAAGCCGTTGGCGTAGCGGGCATAGATCGAGAAGTTCGGCGTGATCAGGTAGTTCGCGCCGACGGTGTAGGCCACCGCCTTCTTGTTCGCCTTGCGCACCGCATAGGTGCCGTCCCAGGTCGAGCCGACCGTGGTCAGCACGCCGGCCGTGCCCGGCTGCACCGCCTGGTTCACCGCCGCGGTGTTGCCGTCCCACGCCGTCGCGCTGTCATGCTCCCAGCGCACGCCGGCGTCGATGTGCAGGTCGCCGATCGAGAACTCGTCGTTCACATAGAGCGACAGGCTCGAATCCTGGCGGCTGCGGATGCCCGCGCCCCAGTCGCCGTACGAGACCAGGCCGTTGTCGGACAGGGTGCCGATCACCTGGTTGTTCGCGTTGAGCGCGACGATGTCATAGACATCGCTGTTGGTGCGCACATCGTTGACCACGCTCGCCGTCGCCGACTGGTCCTGGTTGCGCTTGGTCTTGTAGTACATCACGCCCGCGGTGAGCGAGTTCTTGAAGCTGCCGCTCTCGAAGTTCCAGCGGCCGCCGACGTTGAAGCCCAGGTCATAGGCGTCGATCGCGTCGTGGTTGAGCGTGGTACGCTGCAGGAAGCCGTTGCCGTTCAGCGCGTTGAGCAGCGCCGTCTGGTTCGAGCCGATCACCTGGCCGGTGCGCAGGTTCTTGATGCCATAGCGCACGGTGGTCGGGAAGGCGGCCTGGCCGAGCGTCAGCAGGTCGTTGATCGGCGAGCTGCTGCCCGGGGTCAGGTAGTTCACCGCGCTGGTCAGGCCGGCATTGCCGGTGCCCGAGCCGGGGAACAGGCCGTTGAAGTCGTAGCTGTAGTCGAGATAGCGGCCATGGCCGAACAGCGTGAACGAGTCCGAGATCGGCTTCTCGAAGTCGAGGCGGACCTGCCAGGTCTTCGAGACGATGCCGTCGTCATAGTTGAATTCGCGATAGCCGCTCGAATGCGCGTTGGTCGAAACCGGCACCGCGATGTTCGAGAAGGCGCGGCCGCCGACATTGCCGAACTGGGTGTCGAGGCTCGGCACGCCGCCCGGCTCGCCATCCGTGAACTTGTACGGCTGGTCGGCGTAATAGGCGTTCTTCATGTCGCCGCCCTTGGCCGACAGGCGGACATAGCCACCGTCGTCGAACTTGTATTCGAGCGCGCCCTTGATGCGCCAGCCGGTATAGTCGTTGGTGTTCTTGCGAACGCCCGGGCTCGACTGGAAATAGCCGCCGACGCTGAAGGCCAGCTTGTCGGTGATCGGCTGCGAGTAATAGCCGTCGGCGCGCTTCAGGCCGTAATTATAGCCGGTGAAGCGGACCGCGCCCTCGGGGCGCTCATGGTTCACGGCCTTGGAGATGAAGTTGATCGTCGCGCCCGCGCCGTTGACGGTGAGCACGCCCGACGAACCGCCCTTGACCGCTTCGAGGCGATCGATGGTCAGGTCCTGGTCGAAGAAGAAGTCGGCGCCGCCGCCGCCGTACAGGATCGGCATGCCGTCTTCCTGCAGCTGGACGAAGCGCTGGCCGCCGCCCTGGAGGCCGCGGACCGAATAGTTGTTCGAAACCGCGCCGGCGGTCGCCTCGACGAAGATGCCCGGGACCATTTCGAGCAGGTCGGCGGTCGAGCGCGGGGCCTTCTGGTCGATCAACTCGCGATTGGCGAGCGTGATGTCGGCCGACGAGGTGATCAGCGGGCGGTTCGGCGTGGTCTGGCCGGTGACGACGATCTGGCCTTCATCGGCGGCGTCATCCTGCGCGGCGGGAGCAGCCGCATCAGTGGTGGCCGTCTGGGCCTGGGCGGCGAGCGGCGCGAGCGCGGCACTGGCCAACAGCGCGGCGCGAACGCCAGCGCGAACGGAAAGCAACATATATCCTCCCCAACCGAGTTTATGCCGGACAGTCCGGCGGGTTGATCCCGCTCGATTAATCACGACGCCCGCATAATGAAATCGTTTTCTGCAACTGTCACGCGGAATTTGCCAAGCACTGGTGCGCTGGTGCAACAGGTGCCGAAACCAACGGATTTCGGCGGGCTTCGTTGCAATGCTACGCCACGCGGGAGAGAGATTTTGACACAGAAAAGCGCGGGTGGCGCGGGGGGCATGCGAATCAACCGGCGTGCCTTGATGGCGGGATCGGCGCAGGCGGCGCTGCTCGGTTTGCTGCCGGTCCGGGCGCGCGCGGCATCGGCGCGGATCGAGGGGCTGATCGCGCGGATGACGATCGCGGAGAAGGCGGGACAGCTCAGCTGCTTCAACGACGAGATCCGTCCGGTCGGCGCGGTGTTCAATCCGGTGGTCGATCCGCGCGGCGCCGATGCGATGCTCGCCGATATCACCGCCGGTCGGGTGGGGATGTTGTTCAACGGCTATGGCGTGGCTGGCGCGCGCAAGGCGCAGGCCGCGGCGCTACGGAGCCGGCTCGGCATCCCGCTGATCTTCGCGGCCGACGTGATCCATGGCTGTCGCACCGTCTTCCCGATCCCGTTGGCCGAGGCGGCGGCGTTCGATCCCGCGCTGTCCGAGCGCGCGGCACGGGCGGTGGCGGAGGAGGCCAGCGCCGGCGGACTGCACTGGACCTTCGCGCCGGTGGTCGATGTCGCGCGCGACCAGCGCTGGGGGCGGGTGGCCGAGGGGGCGGGCGAGGACGTGCTGCTCAACCGCCAGCTTGCCGCCGCGCGAGTGCGCGGTTTCCAGGGGAAGGATCTGCGCCGGGCGGACAGCCTGCTCGCGACGCCCAAGCATTTCGCCGGCTATTCGGCGGTGCGCGGCGGCATGGAATATGCTGCGGTCGACATGAGCCTGGCCGAGCTGCGTGAGACCTATCTCCCGCCCTTTGCCGCCGGGTTCGGCGCGGGTGCGCTGGCGACGATCGCGTCGTTCACCGACTTCAATGGCGTGCCGGCAACCGCCAATCGCTGGCTGCTCACCGATGTGCTGCGCGGCGAGCTGGGCTTCGCGGGCGTCTGCGTCTCCGACTATGATGCCGATCGCGAACTGATCGCGCACGGCGTTGCCGCGGACGAGGCGGATGCGGTGCGGCTGGCGATCCTGGCGGGCGTCGATGTCTCGATGCAGAGCGGGCTCTACAACAAATATCTCCCGGCGCTGGTCGAGAACGGCAAGGTGCCGATGGCGCGGGTGGACGAGGCGGTGCGGCGGGTGCTGGCGCTCAAGGAAACGCTGGGCCTGTTCGACGATCCCTTCCGCTCGCTCGATGCCGTCGCCGAGAAGAAGCGGACTGCGACGCCTGCGATCAAGGCGATTGCGCGGGAAGTGGCGACGCGCTCGATCGTGCTGTTGCGGAACGCGGGAGATCTGCTGCCGCTGCCGGTGAAGGGGAAGAAGATCGCGCTGATCGGCCCGTTCGGGGCGGACAAGGCGAACCTCAATGGACCCTGGTCCTTTGCTGGCGATGCTGGGGACGGGATCGACCTGGCGACCGGCATCCGCGCGATGCTCGCCGATCCCGCAGCGCTGGCGGTGGAGGCGGGGAGCGGGATCCACGAACCGCTCGCCGGAGGTGTCGCGCGGGCGGTGGCGGCGGCCAAGGCGGCGGATGTGGTGTTGCTCGCGATCGGCGAGGCGGGCGACATGTCGGGTGAGGGCAATAGCCGGGTTGAGATCACTGTGCCGGCGGCGCAGCAGGCGTTGGCCGAAGCGGTTTCGAACACGGGCAAGCCGGTGGTGGTGCTGCTGCGCCACGGGCGTGCGCTGGCGCTGGAAGGGGCGGTGCGCGATGCGCCGGCGATCCTCTGCACCTGGTTCCTCGGCGAGCAGACCGGGCCGGCAGTGGCGGATGTCCTGTTCGGGGTGCGTGAGCCGACCGGGCGGCTGCCGGTCAGCTTCCCGCTCGCCACCGGGCAGCAGCCCTGGTCCTATGACCGGCGCAGCACCGGGCGGCCGGCGGGAGACGCTGATCCGATGGAGCCGGGCCGCAGCCATTGGCGCGATGCGCCGGACCGGGCGCTGTTCGAGTTCGGCAGCGGCCAGGGCTATACGCGTTTTGCGCTGGGCGAGCTGCAGGTGCCGTCGCGGGTGGCGAAGGGCGAGGCGGTGCAGGTCCGCGTTGCCGTCACCAATGCCGGGCTCCGGCGCGGCGCGGCGTTCGTGCGGGCTGATGTGCATGATCGTGTCGCCAGCCGGACCCGGCCGGTGCGGCAGATGAAGGCCTATGCCCGCATCACCCTCGATCCCGGCGAACGCCGCATCGTGACGCTGACCATCCCCTATGCCGAGCTCGCGCTGGTCGCCGCCGACAATCAGTGGCGAGTCGAGCCGGGGCGTTTCGACCTGTGGGTCGGCGCCGGCGGCGAGGAACTCCACAGCCAATTCGAGGCCCTGTGAAGCAGGCGTTGAAATGCATTGCATGATCTGCTTGGCTGCGCCGGACAAAGAGACGAGAGAGGATCATCCATGAAGCGCGCAGCCTGGGCGGTACCCGCCCTGATCACCAGCTACGCCCTGCTCGGGCTGCTGATGAACAGCGTCGGCACCGTGATCCTCCAGTCGATCGCGCATTACGGCGTCACCAAGACCCATGCCGCGACGCTCGAGGCGTGCAAGGACCTGTCGGTGGTGGTCGCCTCGTTCCTGTTCGCGACCACGCTGCCGCGCTTCGGTTTCCGCCGCGCACAGATCGGGGTGATGCTGGCGGTGGCGGCCGGGGCGGTGGCGATCAGCTTCGCCAACAGCTTCTGGGCGATGCAGCTGTTCTTCGTGCTGGTCGGCCTGTGCTTCGGCATCGCCAAGGTGGCGACCTACAGCTCGATCGGGCTGGTTCGTCCGGATCCCGCCCGCCACGCCAGCCTGACCTCGCTGATCGAAGGCGTGTTCATGGTCGGCATCCTCGCCGGCATCTGGCTGTTCGGCTGGTTCATCGGCCAGGACGCGACCGGGCAGGGCTGGCTGGGCGTCTACCGGGTGGTCGCGGTGCTGGCGGTGCTGGCCGCGATCCTGTGGTGGTTCGCCGATCTCGACGAGAGTGGCGCCCGTGCCGTCGAAGGCCAGGCGGCCGGCGGCTACCGCGACGCGGTGGCGCTGCTGGTGCTGCCCTCGACCATCGCCTTCCTCACCGCGATCTTCCTCTATGTGCTGATCGAGCAGGGCGTCGGCACCTGGCTGCCGACCTTCAACAACCAGGTGCTCCACCTGCCCGGCGCGATGAGCGTGCAGGCGTCGAGCATCTTCATCGCCGCGCTTGCAGTGGGGCGGCTGAGCGCGAGCGGGCTGGTCGCCCGGCTCGGTTGGCTCAAGCTGCTGCTCGGTTGCCTGGGCCTGATCGCGGCCTTGGTGCTGCTAACCCTGCCGACCACCCAGGGGCTGCAGCCGCGCGCGGAGATGGGCTGGTTCGACGCGCCGATCGCCGCGTACATCTTCCCGCTGATCGGCGTGTTCATGGCGCCGATCTACCCGATCGTCTCCTCGGTGGTGCTGAGCGCGCTGCCGCGTGAAAGGCACGCCGCGATGGTCGGGCTGATGGTGATCTTCTCGGCGCTGGGCGGCACGATCGGATCGTTCATCACCGGCTTCACCTTCGACCGCTTCTCGGGCCAGACCGCCTTCTACCTGGTGCTGGTGCCGCTGGTGCTGATTGCGCTCGCACTGGTGCGGCTCGAGCGCCTGA
Source organism: Sphingomonas sp. OTU376 (assembly GCF_038440415.1). NCBI lineage: Bacteria > Pseudomonadati > Pseudomonadota > Alphaproteobacteria > Sphingomonadales > Sphingomonadaceae > Sphingomonas > Sphingomonas sp. OTU376. The sequence continues at coordinate 49,966 of NZ_JASATQ010000018.1, forward strand.
CGCGGAAGATTTAGGCGCTACCTGTTCCCCGGCGGAAGCCGGGGAACAGGGTTGGAATGCTTCTGGAAAAGATGGTTCCCCGGAGAAGGCCGGGCCTGGCAAGCGGCGCGCTACTGGGCCCTCGCCGGGGAACTAGGTCCGCCATCCCCGGGGTGTGGGGGAAGGGATGGCGGGAGGGAGCCGTCAGGCCGAGTAGGCGGCCAGGTCGAAGTCGGCGATCGCCGGGATGATCCAGTCGGCTTTGGGGAGCGCGGCCGGGGTGCCGACCCCGACGGCCTTCATGCCGGCGGCATGGATCGCCTCGACCCCCGCGGGAGCATCCTCGACGCCGAGCATCTCGGCGGGAGCGGCGCCCAGCGCCCGGGCGGCGGCAAGGAAGATGTCTGGCGCGGGCTTGCCGGCGGCGAGGCTGGCGGGGTCGATGATCGTGTCGAACAGGTCGGCCACCTGCATCCGTGCGACCAGCAACGGCGCGTTGCGGCTGGCCGAGGCGAGGGCGATGCGCAGTCCGGCGGCGCGGCACTGCTCCAGCGCCTCGCGGGCGCCGGGGAACAGGTCCGCAGGCCCGAAATGGGCGATCTCCTGGAGATACCAGTCGTTCTTCTGCGCAGCGAGGCGGAGGCGCTTGGTCTCGCCATAGCCGGGACGGTCGCCGAGGATCAGCGCCAGGCTGCCCATCCGGTCTACCCCCTTTAGCGCTTCGTTCGCTTCCTCGTCGAAGCGGATGCCAAGACTGTCGGCAAGCTTCTTCCAGGCGCGGTAATGCGCACGGGCGGTGTCGGTCAGCACCCCGTCCAGGTCGAAGGCGACACCCTTGAGGTTCATGCCAGCAGGCCCGTCCAGCTCTCGCCGGGAGCGAGGGCGATCTCGGCATCGTGGTGGCCGATCACGATCGCGGGCCCCGAGACGGCGCTATAGGTGATCTGCTCGCCCGCCACTTCGACGCGCACCAGCGTGCCGCGCCAGTTGAGGCCGAAGCTGTAGCCGGGCCAGGCGGCCGGACGGGTCGGGCGGAAGCGGAGCTGCGGGCCATAGGGGCGGAAACCCGCGAACCCCCAGACCAGTGCCAGCCAGGAGCCGGCAAGCGCGGCCATATGGACGCCGTGGCCGGTATTGCCGTGACGATCGTCGATATCGACCAGGCTGGTCTCGGCGAAGAAATCGAGCGCCTGTGCCTCGTGCCCGACCTCACTGGCGAGGATCGCGAAGGTGGAAGCGGAGAGGGTGGAATCGTGCGTGGTGATCGGCTCGTAATGGTCGAACACCCGGCGCTTGCGCTCCGCCGAGACCTCCTCGCCGCCCAGCACCATGGCGAGGACGATATCCGCCTGCTTCGAGACCTGATGCCGGTAGAGCGTCATCGGGTGGTAGTTGAGCAGCAGCGGGAAGTCCGATGCGGGCGTGCCGGCAACGTCCCAGCGCGGCTTGTCGAGGAAGCTCGCATCCTGCGCATCGAGGTTGCGTTCGGCATCGAACGGCAAATGCATCGCATCGGCGACGCGCGTGAACTCCGCCAGTTCCTCGGCGCCGAGCTGCATCTCGGCGGCGAGCCAACCCCAGGCTTCCGGATCGAGCGCGGAGACCCGGTCGGCGGCCGAGATGGCGAGGCGCAGATGCTTCTGGGCCATCCGGTTGGTGTACCAGTTATCGTCAATCAGCGCGGTATATTCGTCCGGGCCGGTGACGCCGCGCAGGTGGAACTTGCCATCCGCCCAATCGCCCAGCGCCAGCCAGATCCGTGCGGTCTCGACGAGCATGCGCACGCCGTGCTCGACCAGGAAAGCATCGTCGCCGGTCGCATCGACATAGGCGCCGATCGCGAAGGCGATGGCCGCATTGATGTGATATTGCGCCGATCCGCTCGGATAATGGGCCGAGCATTCGCGGCCCTCGATCGTCCGCCAGGCGTATAGCGCGCCCTGCTTGTGGTCGAGCGCGCGGGCATTGGCGAAGGCCGCATCGAGCGTGCCGGCGCGGTACACCAGCATCGCCCGGGCGATCTCCGGCGCCAGTACCGAGAGCACCGGCAGCATGAACGCTTCGGTGTCCCAGAAATAATGGCCCTCATAGCCTTCGCCGGTCAGGCCCTTGGCGGCGGCGCTCGAGCGGCCGTCGCGGCCCGCAGAGGCGAAGAGGTGGAACAGGTTGGCGCGCAGCGTCGCGGCAAGGCGCGGCTCTCCGGCGATGGAAAGGTCGGCGGCGGCCCAGAAGCGGTCGAGCAAGGCGGCCTGGGTAGCGGCGGCGGCGACGAAGCCGTCGGCCAGCGCGGTGCCGGCCAGCGCGCCGGCATCGGCGACCAGTGTCTCGGAAGCGTCGCGGCCTGCCGCGAAGCCGGTGGCGACCAGCAGCCAGCCATCTTCCTCGCCAATCCGCTGAACCGCGGCGACACCGATGCCGCTGCCGGGCAGCCGCTCGACGATCTGTTCATCGGTTGCCTGTTCGGTCTCGAACCCGCGCGAGGCAAGGTTCACGCCGATGCGCGGGTCGTCCGACTGCGCGGCGCCGCTGGGAGCGGGGGCGAGGCGGGGGTGGAGGGTGACGTCGGCCTCCCCGTCGATCTCGGCCTGGAAACGGCGGAGCAGCAGGGTGCTGCCATCGAGCGGCACGATCCGCTCGCTGCGGATGCGCAGCAGCCGTCCATCGGGAAAGGACCAGCGCGTCTCGCGGCGGAGCATGCCGGCGCGCAGGTCGAGCGTGCGGCGGGTGGCCGAGCGGAGGGCGCTGAAATCGATTGCTTCGCCGTCCAGCCGGACCTCGAGGCCGAGCGCCTCGGCAACGGGGACGCGCGAATCGGAGGTGGCGGCAAAGCCCTTCAGCTTTTCGTGATAATGGATCGGCGCCTGTTCATAGGCATGGGCAAGGAAGGTCGTCGCCTCGGCGCGCTCCTCGATGGCGCCGCGCACACCCAGTGCGCCGTTCGAGAGAGCGAGAATCGTCGCGGCCCAGCCTTCGCGGGCGGGGTCGTCGCCGATCACATCGAGCGACCAGCCGTCCTCCGCGAAGAGCACACCATCGTCCGCGCCGTTCAATACTCGAGCCAACACCCGCTCCCCAACTCTTATCGAGTGGTGCGATACAGGGTCTTTGATATCGTTTTCAAGGATAAAGGACCGGTTGGTGTTTCCAGTTTCGGATGACGAGGGAGAGTTGGGCCGCCGCCGGTCAGGTATCCCGAACCACGATCTCCGTCGGCAGCGTGGTCGAGCGCGCGCGGCCGCCATCGACTTGCTGCATCAGCTTCTCGACGAGCAGTGCGCCGGCCACGTCGGTCTTCTGGTTGATCGTGGTGATCGCAGGGCTGAAATGCGCTGCAGGCGGGATGTTGTTGTAGCCGACCAGCGAATAATCGGTGGGGGCGGCGAGGCCGCGTTCCTTGAACGCACCGATCACCGCCATCGCGGCGGTGTCCGAAAAGGCGAACACCGCATCGGGCAGGCGGCCCGCGGCGAGATAGGCAGTCACCGTATCGGCGGTGGCGTGGAAGGCCATCGAGGCGATCGGCAGGAAATCGACGGTGACGTCGTCCTGCTCCTTCGCCGCCGCGCACAGGCCCTCATAGCGGAGGCGCAGCTCCTCATGCCGGATGTCGCCGACGAACAGCCAGTGCTTGCGCTTCTTCGCCAGGAAATGCCGCCCGGCCAGCTCGCCGCCCAGGAAATTGTCGCTGCCGATCGCACAATAGCCGGCATCGGGGGCGACCGCCCCCCAGACGACCAGCGGCACATCGGCGCGGCCCAGCTCGCGCAGCATCGCGTCCCGCGTGCCCTGGCCGAGCACGATGAACCCGTCGGCGCCGCGTGCCTGGTAGAAATCGCGAAAGGCGCGGACGTCCTCGAGCCCGGGCGGGGAAAGGAGGAGATCCTGGTTGCGGATCGACAGCGCCTCGGACACCCCGGCGAGCAGCTCGAAGATGAAGGGATCGCCGATCGCGCCATGCCGGTGCGAGCCGAAATCAAGCATCACCGCCACGGTATTGGTGCGGGTGTGGCGCAGCTTGGCGGCGTTGCGGTTGACCGCATAGCCATGCGCCTGCGCCACTGCCATCACGCGCTCGCGCGTCTCCTCGGTCACCAGCGGGCTGCCGTTCAGCACGCGTGAGACGGTGGGCGTGGAGACCTGCGCCAGCCGCGCGATGTCCTGCATCGTCAGGCGGGCACCGGGCTTGGGGCGCTGTTCGTTCTTGCTTGCCGATTTCTTCGTCATTGCCGCCACTATGGCGTGGAATCGACAGGCATCAACTGCTCAAGCGCAACATGCGGACCGGATTGCGGAAGAACCTGCTGGCGCGTGCCTCGTTTTGACGAAGGGGCGGAGCATTCACAAGATAACGGCGTGCACCGCAGGCAGGTGAATGCGCCCGTCCGGCCCGCGATGCTTGGAGAAATTGGGCATCAGGAAATATACCTAAGCTATCTCGTGGAAGTGATGAGGGTGGATTGCAAAGTATTTCCCTGTATGATCCAGGTTAAGATCGGTTCGAGGGAAGATATGTCTGTATCTGCTCTTTCGTGGTCTGGTGCTTTGTGACCGGACCGGACGTGCCTCAAGTGGCAGCGGATGCCGACTTTCTTGTCTGAGCGGGCATGGCGTCACCGCCGCGGGAGGCGGTCAGGCGGGGATCGATGCCATGCAGCACGCATCGCGGAAGGGCGAGGGTTTCGATGTCATCATCACCGACCTGGGCATGCCGCATGTCGACGGCAACCAGGTCGCGCGTACGGCCAAGGCGATATTCCCCGACACCCCGGTGATCCTGCTGACGGGATGGGGGCGCCGGATGGCGACGGACGACCAGGCGCCCGCCCATGTCGATTTCGTCCTGTCCAAGCCGGTCGACCTGGACCAGCTCCGGGGGATATTCGCCGGGCTTGATTGAGCAGTTCTCCAAACTCAGACTGTCACATTCGCCGCCTAACGGAATGCCGACTCGCCGCCCGGCGGGATCGAGTTGCACCCAGCAGGGATGGCCGATGCACGCGATTGACCGCGAACGGACGCGATGGTTCCTGCGCAACATCCTGCCGCATGAACCGGCGCTGCGCAGCTGGCTTGCCCGGCGCCAGCCGATCGGCCTCGATGTCGACGACATCATCCAGGAATCCTATGCGATCCTGGCCGATCTCGACGGGATCGACGGCATCCGCAATCCGCGCGCCTATCTGTTCCAGGTCGCCCGTTCAGTAATCACCCGCCATGTCCGCCGCGCCCGGGTCGTGTCGATCCACACCGTGGAGGATCTCGGCGAGCTGGATATGGCGGATGATCGCCCATCCCCCGAACAGGTTTCGATCGATCGCGACGAACTGGGGCGGCTGGCCCAGGCGATCGGGGCGATGCCGGCGAAGACGCAGCAGGCCTTCATGCTGCGCCGGGTGGACGGACTGTCCCAGCGCGAGATCGCCGCGCGCATGGCGATTTCGGAGAATACGGTCGAGAAGCATATCTCGCGGGGGCTTCGTTTCCTGATCGATTGGTTTGGCCATGGCGGAAAAGCTCTGGCAAAAGCCTCTAGGGAAAGGGAAATGGAGAGTAGCGCTTTTGACGATCGAGCGAGAAACCAGTCGATCCATTGACGAGCAAGCCGCCGACTGGATCGCCAGGCTCGATCGGGGGCTATCGGAAGCGGAATCGCAGGCGCTGAACGACTGGCTGGCCGGCGATCCCCGCCGGCGCGGCGCGATGCTGCGCGCCAATGCCCTGGGGATGCTGAGCGAGTCCGCCCGAGCATTGGGCCCGCAGTTCGACCCGAAGCAGTTTGCCGTGCCCGAACCCGCACCGCAGCCGCGCACCCGGCGCGTCACCCGACGATCGATGCTCGCGATGATCGGTACGGGAGGCGCGATCGCGGCGTCGGTCGTGGCACTGGGGATCAGCCTGCCAGCCGCCGCGATCACCACCGAACTGGGGGAGGTCCGCCTCGTCACGCTCGAGGATGGATCGACGATGATGCTCAACACGCAGACCAGCGTGAAGGTGCACTACGGGCCCCGCGAGCGCAGCGTCGAGCTGCTCTACGGCGAAGCCTTCTTCACCGTTCTCGCCGACCCGGGCCGCCCCTTTTTCGTCGAGCTGCCCGGCAAAAGGGTTCGCGCTACGCGCGGCACCTTCCGCGTGCGCAAGCTCGAGGGCAAGCCGGTCGATATCCTGGCCGATCAGGGCGGGCTCGCGTTGGTGGCGGCAAGCGCCTCTGCGCCGTTGCAGCTTCCCCAGGGCAGCCGGCTGGTATTCCCGTTGGAAAGTCCGATCGGGCAGCTGCCCATCCCGCAAGCGATCGCGCCGGACCTCGTCTCGCGCGAGCTTGTCTGGCGTGAAGGCAAGATCGCCTTTGAGGGGGAGGCGCTGATCGACGCCGCCGCCGAGTTCGCGCGCTACAGCAAGGTCCGCATCGAGATCCGCGATCCTTCGCTGGCGCGCGAACCCGTTGCCGGACTGTTCGCAGCCAGCGATCCGATCGGCTTCAGCCGCGCGGTTGCCAGCCTGTTCGGAGCGCGGATCGAGCAGAGCGGCAACACGGTGGTGCTCAGCCGAACCCAGGGACGTCCCTAAATTTAGCGCCGGAATGGCGGAACTTTCTCCGCCAGGTCTCTCAGCCACCAAAGGGTGCGGCGCCCGCCGCACGGATTGGGGGTCCCAGAACCATGTTTTCCCGGAATGCCATTCTCTCGACCACGGCGATCCTTGCCGCATGCACGGCAACGGCGCCGGCTTTCGCGCAGGTCCGCAGCTTCGACATTCCCGCACAGACCGCGGTCAAGGCCATTCCGGAATTCGCCCGCCAGGCGCAGATCCAGGTCATCGCGTCGGCCCGTGACCTGGCCGGTGTGCGCACGCCGGCGATCAAGGGGGCCATGGATGTGCGGCAGGCCCTGCATCGCCTGATTGCCGGCACCGCGCTGGAGATCGCCAGCGACGATGGCCAGGTCATCACGTTGCGCTCGCGCCGGGCGCCCGGGCACAATGCGGCGCAGGTGAGCGGGCGGGGTACGGTTGCCGGCCAGGTCGCTAACACGACGAGCGGCGACTATCTGCGCGCCGCGATCGTCGAGCTGGTCGCTGCCAACGGGGAACGCCGTTCGGCCACTTCGGGCGAAGGCGGCGCCTATCGCTTCAACGACGTGCCGGCCGGGCCGGCCAGGGTGTCGGTCCATTTCACCGGCTATGCGACCGAGGAAGCGGACGTGGAGGTCCAGCCGCGCAAGACCGCGAAGCTCGACTTCAGCCTGAGCGAGAGCGGGGCGGACGGCGAGCAGGCGAGCAACCGCATCGTCGTGAACGGCGCGCGCGAGGACTATGCGCAGGAGATCATGCAGCAGCGCAAGTCGATGAACATCGTCGATGTGCTGTCGACCGATGCCTATGGCGACATCGCCGGCGGCAATCCGGCCGAGTTCCTGAAATTCATGCCGGGCATCGATGTGGACGGCACCAATGGCAGCTCGCTCTACGCCTTCCTGCGCGGCCTGCCGGCGGAATATACCCGCACCCAGCTGAACGGCATGGACGTGGTGTCGGCCAATGCCAATGCGCCGTCGGGCTATGCCAATTCGGCGGCCGCCGCGCGGATCTTCAGCTATGAATCGATCTCGATGTCGGCGATCGATTCCGTGACGGTCTACAAGACTGTCAGCGCCGACAACAATGCCGATGCCCCGGCCGGCATCATCGATCTGCGTACCAAGCATGCCTATGACCGGAAGAAGCAGGCGCTGGTAATCTCGGTCGGCGGCTTCAGCCACGAGAACATGCTCGACGGCACCATCCACACCGGCCCCGATCCGCGCGGCTATGGGAAGGATCGCTTCCTGCCCGAGGCATCGTTCTTCTACGCCAACAGCTTCTTCAACCGGCGGCTCGGCGTGATGCTCTCGCTGGGCTACAACAACAGCTATATCGAGCGCGAGCAGCTCACCATGAGCCGCAACTATGTGCCGACCGCCAAGAGCCCTGATCCGCTCGCCTTCACGTCGATGGAGTTCGAGACCTCGGCGCGCCAGACGACGCGGCGCACCGCCTCGACGGTGATCGACTTCAAGGTGGACGACCGGCTGACCGTGTCTCTGCTCGGCATCGCCTATCGCGGCAATGTCTATCAGAACCAGTCCGACGCGACCTTCACCACCGGCGCCCGCACCAATGGCGTGAGCGGCGATATCCTCAGCGACTATACGACGCTGAACCCGGCCACGACCAAGACCTTCCAGGCGGCGAACTCCACCCAGTACAAGGTCAACAAGGGCAATATCATCGCGCCGAGCTTCGAGTGGAACCGCGGCAACCTGCATCTCGACGGCTATTTCGCCTATTCGGATTCCAGGTCCTATTATGACTCGCCGCACATGGGGCAGGTCACCTCGTTCATCCCGACGGTGACCTCGACCGGCAACTTCTCGGCGGTGAAGGGCAGCTCGAGCCTGGCCTATACCGATTGGGACATCACCCAGGTGAGCGGGCCGGACTGGAGCAAGACGGGCTCCTATACTCTTTCCGCCGCGCCGCAGATCCGCACCACCAGCGGCGCCAATGCCTTTATCTACGAGAAGTCGGGCGGGCTGAACGCCAGCTATGACGCGCAGTTCGGCAATGTGCCGATCACCTTCAAGGCGGGCTTCAAGGTCACCGACACGGTCTACCGCTTCGGCGAGACCTCGGGCGACAATCTCTACACCTATACGGGCGGCCTCTCGAATGCGGCGTTCCTCGCGGCGGTGACCGGCCCCTACACCCGCACCTCGTGGGACAAGAGCAACGCCAGCTTCACCTCGATCTCGGGCTCGTCCTATGTGCCGATGATCGACATGAGCAAGCTCTACGAGATGTACGCCACCCATCCGGACGAGTGGACGCACACGCTCACCGCCGCGAACTACGCCGCGGCCAATTATTCGAACAACACGCGGTTCCAGGAGAACATCAAGGCCGCCTATGGCATGGCGACCGCGCAGATCGGCAAGCTCAAGCTGCGTGCCGGCCTGCGTGCCGAATGGACCGCCAACACCAGCTGGGGCTGGTCGCCGCTCTCGGCCACCGACGTTAAGGCAGCGACGGTGAACGGCGTGAAGTGCGCGGTCACCGCCTCGACCGGGATCGCCACGACCATTCCCTGTGTCGACTATCAGTTCCGGACCAATGGCTATCAGGCGATCAAGGGCGACTATTTCAAGCTCTATCCGAGCGCCTCGGCCAAGTTCACCTTCGCCCGCAGCACCGATGCCGAAGTGGGGTATAGCCGCACCATCCTGCGCCCGGGCCTCAACGCGATCGCCGGCAGCGCCAGCGTGGACGATGCCGACAAGGTGATCTCGGTGCCCAATCCCGGCCTGACCCCGGCGATGTCGGACAATATCTCGGTCCGGCTCTCGCACTATTTCAAGTCGGTCGGCCTGTTCACCGCGGGCTTCTACTACAACCGCATCGACGGCCTGGCCGACCTGCAGGAGGGGCTGAGCGCCGCGGAGGTGGGCAGCGCGGCCGGCGGCTACGCCGACGACCCGTCCTATGCCGACTATACCTACACCACCTATCGCCAGCTCGGCGTGGTGAGCATCAAGGGGATCGAGGTCTCGTTCCAGCATTCGCTGAGCTGGCTGCCCGCGCCGTTCGACGGGCTGTCGGTACGCGGCGGCTTCATGCACAACGAGCCGAGCGAGCCGATCACCCGTGTCGGCAAGAACATCGGATCGGCGGCGCTGATGTACGAGAAGGGGCCGGTAAAGCTCTTCGTCAACATGCTGTGGAACGACGACAAATACCGCTCCACCACGCCGAGCTGGTTCCAGGCGCGCACCGATCTGAGCGTGTCGGGCCGGATCAAGCTGGTGAAGCATTGGGAGGCCTATTTCTCGGTGAACAACCTGCTCAGCCAGCCCTACAACGTGATCGTGCCGGGCACGCTTGCCACCAGCGCGAGCAGCTTCCCGAACCACAGCGCCATCTTCGTCCAGAACGGCCGCACCGGCACGTTCGGCATCCGCGCACGCTTCTAGGGCGCGCGTACTCCTTTCATCGCAACCAGCGGAACCTTCCCATGGCAGATACCCCGATCTTAACCCGCCGCCGCCTGATCGCCGATGCAGCGCAGCTCGCCTCGCTCGCCGCCGCCACCACGCTGATGCCGCCAAACGTGCAGAAGGCGCTGGCGCAGGCGCCGAACCGCGCCGGATCGATCAAGGACATCAAGCATGTGGTGATGCTGATGCAGGAGAACCGCTCCTTCGATCACTATTTCGGCACGCTCTCCGGCGTGCGCGGCTTCGGCGATCCCGATGCGCTGAAGCTGCCGGACGGCAGGAGCGTGTTCCACCAGCCGGACGCCGAGAACCCGGCCGGCTACCTGCTGCCCTTCCACCTCGATACCGCGACCACCAACGCGCAGAAGCTGCCCTCGACCAGCCATGCCTGGAAGGTGCAGCACCAGGCATGGAACGGAGGCAGGATGGACCAGTGGCTGCCGGCGCACCGCGCGGCGGACGGCACCGATGGGCCCTACACCATGGGCTATTTCAAGCGCGAGGACATCCCGTTCCACTATGCGCTGGCCGAGGCGTTCACGATCTGCGACGCCTATCACTGCTCGGTGATGGGGCCGACCTGGCCGAACCGGCTCTACTGGATGACCGGCATGATCGACACCGAGGCGACCGGTGGCGGCCCGGTGATCAGCAACAAGGCCCCGCCCGAGGGCTTCCGCTGGACCACCTATGCCGAGCGGCTCGAGGCGGCGGGCGTGCCGTGGCGGGTCTATCAATATGGCGAGCAGGGCAAGCGCGCGCACAATCTGTTCAAGTATTTCGCCCAGTTCCGGGGAGCGCCGGCGGGCTCGCCGCTGGCGGTGAAGGGCATGCCCGACACCGACGAGGGCGCCTTCGCGCAGGACGTGCTGCACGACCGCTTGCCCGCCGTCTCCTGGATCATGCCGAGCGCCGAGGCGAACGAGCACCCCGAACACATGCCGGCGGCCGGCGCCAAGTTCATCGCCGACCGGCTGAACGAGCTCGCCGCCAATCCAGAAGTCTGGGCCAAGACCGTCTTCATCCTCAACTATGACGAGAATGACGGGCTGTTCGATCACGTGGCGCCGCCGGTGCCCGCGCCGGGCACGCCGCAGGAGTTCGTCAACGGCCTGCCGATCGGCGGCGGCTTCCGCGTGCCTTGCATCCTGATCTCGCCCTGGACGGCGGGTGGCTGGGTGTGCAGCCAGCCCTTCGACCATACCTCGGTGCTCCAGTTCTGCGAGCAGGTGACCGGCGTGCGCGAGCCCAATATCAGCGCATGGCGCCGCCAGGCATTCGGCGACCTGACCGCGGCATTCCGCTTCCAGCAGTCCGCGACCAGATTTCCGCCGCTGCCCGGCACCCAGGCGATGCTTGACCGCGCGACCTATGCGGCGGCCAACCTGCCCAATCCGCCGGTGCCGGGCGCGGAACAGCAGCTACCGGTGCAGGAGAAGGGCACGCGCAAGCGAATCAAGTGAGGCGCCTGCATTTGCACCTGCTGCTTCCGGGCGTGGTGGCGTTGCTGTCAGCGGCGGCGCTGCCCCGGCCTGCCGTCGGGGAGCGCGGGCGCTCGGTCTATCTCGCCCGCTGCGCCGATTGCCACGGCCGCAGCTTCGAAGGCGTCGAGGAAGCCCCGGCGCTGACCGGGGCGCGGTTCGAAGCGAAGTGGCGCGGCCAGACGGTGAGGCTCTACGAGAAGATCCGGCGCTCGATGCCACAGGACGACCCCGGATCGCTTTCACAGGCCGACGCTGCGGACCTCGTCGCACTGGTCTCCGCGGCCAACCATGGCCGGCTCGCGACGACCGGGGCGGGCAACCAGCTGCAGAACGAACTCACTTTGACTCGGATATTGCCGTTGTAAAATCTTGTAATGTAAAACGAATTTTACATTGCGGGGCTGTTCTTCGGTAAAGCTTTTGGCGGATACGGTGGGTGCGCTGATCCCGGATGGGCTCAGCGATCTGTATCGGGTTTGCGAAGAGCTTGGGTGGGGCGTGATCAACTATTGCCGGTATCGGCCGGAACTGAACGGGGAAGGGCGCGCGATCCCGTGCGCGCGGCGCAGGGCCTGATGGGCGCGCATCCCCTGGAGATCGTGCCGGACGTGCCGGCGATGGGCGCGGACAGCCTCCGCATCCTGATCGAAGGTTCGCCGGACGGTTTCCTGGTGCATGACATGACCGGGCGCATCCTCGACGTGAACGACCGCTTCTGCCGCGACCTGGGCTATAGCCGGGCGGAGCTGACCGGGCTGACGGTCGACGAGATATCCTGCGGCAGGGCGCCGGCTGCGAACGCAAGGCTGTGGGCCGCCGCGGTTCCGGGGGCCGCCGCCACCTTGTCGCAGATCGTCGTCCGCAAGGATCGCACCACCTATCCGGCCGAGGTTCGCCTTGCCTGCCAGATGGTCGCCGGCCGCAAGTTGTTCATGGCGTTCGTGCGGAACCTGGGCTTCCCCGCATCGCCCCGTGTCACATCGCCCGGGATCTCCACCCGCGACAGGGCGCGAGAGGCCCAGTCGGTCCATGGAAAGCTGCGCGCGGTTATGGACAGCGCCGACGACGTCATCGCTTTCCAGGATCGGCTGGGCCGTTGCCTGATGCTCAATCGCAGCGCGGAGGCGCTGGCGGGGTTGCCGCGCGGGGAAATCCTCGGCCGGAACGCGATCGAGATCTTCGGCGACGCGATCGGCATGCGCCTTCGCGCGGGGGAGGAGCAGGTCCTGTCGACTGGCATCTGCTCCGTCACCGAGGAAGTCTTCCGGGTGGATGGCGGGGAACGGATCTTCCTCATCACCCGGAGTCCGCATCGCAACGAACGGGGCGAGATCGACGGCCTGGTGAGTATCGCCCGCGACGTCACCGATCTTCGCGAGCGCGCCCGCCTGGTCGAGGCACGGTTGACGCAGGCGAATCTCTCGCTGGAAGAGGAGAAGCTGGCGCTTTCCCTGCGCACCGCCGAGCTGGGGCGGCAGGCCGGCGAGGATGCGCTGACCGGTATCGCCAACCGCCGCCGCTTCGACGAAGCGTTGAAACGGGCCTGCCTGCATGCCGCGCGCACGGGCCAGCCGCTTGCCCTGGCGATGGTCGATGTCGATTTCTTCAAGCTCTACAATGATTGCTACGGCCATGTGCGGGGCGATGCCGCGCTGAAGCGGATCGCCGATATCCTCGCCGACGCGGCCCGGCGGCCTTATGACCTTGCCGCGCGCTATGGCGGTGAGGAGTTCATGCTGTTGCTGCCCGGCACAGACCAGCCCCGACAGCTGCTCGAGGATATCGCGACCGAACTGGCACGGGCGCGGCTCCCGCATGCCGCGTCGCCCATTTCGCCCTTCGTGACGATGAGCTGCGGCTGTGTTGTGGTGACCGATCCCGGCGCGATCGCGCCTGCAGACATCATCGGGGAGAGCGACAAGGCATTGTACCGGGCGAAGAAGGAAGGGCGAGACCGGGTCGTGGTTACCCGCTTCTGATCGGGCTTTGTAAAACCTTGTAAAGCGGGCGAAATGGCGCGCGACTTCCTATGATCTAACCGGTTACACGCATGGTTGCGAACCTCCCATCGGTCGCGGTCGCCGCCGAGTTGAGGCTCGGCGGCGGCATCTCTATGGTTCTCCCCGGTGGACCATGAGGGGGAACGAATTGCGTTGTGCTTTCTGGATCACGGCTGCCTCCTGCGCCCTTCTGGCCGGTTGCGTCGCGCCGATCGAGCGGAGCGACCTGATCGTCGGCGAGCCTTCGGTGCCGCCAGCGACGCGCTTCACCATCGCCGGCACGGACACCAGTACGCCGATCGGCATCGAGGCGCGCGAGGAAGTGCGTCGCGCCCTGGTCGCAGCCGGCCTGCAGGAGGATCCTGCCGCGTCGGTCCGCGTCGATGTGGGGTTCGCGGTAGCGCGCAAGGCGCTCCAGGTAGCGCTTCCGGGCGTCAGGCCGGTTCCCGACGATCCCGAAGGCATCGCCACCTGCCGTCGTAGCCAGTATGTCCTGTCGGTCGCGATGATCGCGCGGGACAGCGGTCGGGTGCTCTTCCGGAGCGCGGCGACCGCGCATCGCTGCCCGCGCTCGGTCCGGAAGGTGCTGCCGCTGCTGGCCCGCGCCGCCCTGTCAGGCAGCCCCTGGACTGGCGGGAAGGACTAGGGTGAAGCAGGCGCCGCCGCCTGGTGCGGCGCGATAGACCAGGACGCCGTTGTGGCGCTCCGCCACGGTACGGGCATAGGCGAGGCCCAGGCCGGCGCTTAGGCCCTTCTTCTCCTTCGATGTCGGGCCGAAGCGCTCGAACAGCCAGGGCAGCTGTTCGGCGGGCACACCGGATCCGGCGTCCCGTACCTCGACGCGCTGCCAGCGTGCGCCTTCCTCCGTAACCGCTTCCAGGGTGCAATGAACCTCGCCCCCTTCGGGGCTGAATTTCACGGCATTGTCGAGCAGGTTGAGCAGCGTGCGCGTCAATGCCTGGTGCTCGCCCTGGATGCAGTGCGGTTCCAAGCCGGCATCGACGACGACGCGCACGCCCTTGGCGTTGGCGAGCGGCCAGACCGCGTCGCTCGCTTCGGCCAGGCAATCCGCCACGTCGATTTCCTCGGGCTGGAAGGCAGCGGTCTCCAGCCGGGCAAACTGTACGAAATCCTCGGCCAGGCGCAGCGTTCGGCGGGCATGGCCGGTGAGCCGGCGCGCGAGACTATCGGGAATATCCTTGCCCGGTTCGCCCTCGACCAGCGCCACGATCGCGGCCTGGGGGGAGCGCATGTCGTGGCTGAGGAACTCGATCGCGACCTCGCGGTCGCGCTCCGCGGCGCGGATCGCGCTGATGTCGGCGAGCAGCAGAATCCAGCCGCGCTGCTCGGCAGTCGCACCGGTGAGGGCGGTCTTGCGCGGCGAGAAGCTGCGTCCGTCGGAAAGGCGCAAGTCCTCCGCCGGCGGTTCCTGGATCAGCCGCGCCACTTCCGACAGGTCGAGCGGGCCGTCGAGCAGCAGCTGTGCGGGCTGGTTGGCCAGGAGCACCTCGCCTGACAGGGTCGTCACGATCAATGGATCGGCAACCCCCTCGATCGTGTCCGCGACGAACTGCTTGAGATCGCGCAGGCGCGCAATCGAGCTGCTCAGCGCCAGCGCATTGCTGCCCGTCGGATCGAGCCCCACGGGCGCGGAAGGGGCGATGGCGCTGTCCGCCCCGAAGCGGGTCAGCTCATCGGACATCGCGCGGTGGATGGCGCTCAACCGGCGCCATCCCCAGAGCGGATAGACCAGCGCGAGCGCCAGCAGTGCCGATACCGGCGGGATCCAGATGCCGGCGAGCAGGAGCAGGATGATGGGCAGCGTCGCCGTCACCGCGAAGATCGCCAGCGCTGCGAGCAGGGACTGGGTCGGCCGCAACCGCAGGAAGAGCAGCAGCAGGATGATGCTGGGCAATCCGGCGAAGAGCAGGCGCCACGGCGTCGATGCGAGCTGGACGAAGCGGTCGGCGAGCAGCGCGTTCAGCAGATTGGCCTGCACCTCCACGCCGGGCAGGGTGCCCGCGCCCGCGACGAAATGCCGGTCGCCAAGGCCCGCCGCGGTGGCGCCGACCAGGATCAGCTTGTTCTCGAGGAAGCCATGGGGAACGTCGCCCGCGAGCACGTCCTTGAACGGCACGGTGCGGAAGCTGCCCGCTGCGGCATAGGGCACGAACACCCGGTAGTCGCCCTGCGCGGCGGCGTGGGCAAAGGCCGGCGAGGGCGCGCGGTTGGCCAGCCGATAGGCCGTCTCGGCGAGATGCGGGAAGGGGTGGCCGTCGATGTCGAGGGCGAGCAGCGCGGCGCGGGCGCTGCCGTCCGGATCGTGCGGCAGCGCGACGTGGCCGAGCGCCGCCGCAGCCTCGCGCTCGGGCGAGATGGGAAGGGTCGCGTCGAATTCCCTGCCGGCGGTGCCGGGTGCCTCGAGAAGGATGGGCAGGGCGATCGGCACGCGGCGCATCGACCCGGCCAGTGCCCGATCCTCGGCGGGGCGCGCGGCGGGCTCGGTAAAGAGCACGTCATAGGCGATCGCGGCGGGCCGGGCCGCCGTCATGCGCGCGAGCGCCTGGGCATGGATGTCGCGGCGCCAAGGCCAATGGCCGAGCGCGGCAACGCTGGCATCGTCGATCGCGACGATCAGTATCCGGTCGGAGGGCGGCGCGGCACGGAAGCGGACCAGGCCGTCATAGAGCGCACTGTCCAGCCGGGAGACGCCGCCACCCAGCACCAGGCCGCTGGAAACGGCCAGTGCCAGCAGGGCGATCGCCGTCCACTCCAGCAGCAGCCGGGTGCGGGCCAAGGTCAGCGATCCGCCTTGCGCCTGGCGGACGGGCCGGCGATCGTCAGCTTCTCCGGATTGGTCCAGGTCTCGACGGTGTCGTCCGTCTCGATCTGCAGCAGGCCGACGCGCCAGTGATAGACGCCGGGCGTGAGCCGGTGGAGCGTGAGCGAGTCCTGCTCGAGCCCGACTCGATCGACGATCGGAGGGGCCTCGGGCGTGTCGCTCAGCAGCTGGAAGCGATAGCGGCGAGTGCCATTGCCCGAGCCCCACCAGCGGAAGCGATAACCATCGTCCGCCATGTCGACCGAGGCGTGGAGCGAGGCGAGGCGGCGCTTGAAGCCATAGCTCTGGGCAAAGCCTTCGACACCGCTCGGCGCGATCGCCGAGATGCGCGCGAACTGGTTGCCATTGGGAATGTCGGTGAAGGTGAAACGGCCATCCTCGGAGATCTGCTCGACATTATTGTCGATGAAGCCCGCATCGCTGGCGATGACCAGCCGATAGCGCGCGGCGCCCGGCGTCGGCGCGGCGCGGAACGCGACATTGTCGTCGAGCTGCACGGCGCCCGGATCCTCGAGCGCGGGGGCAGGGAGCAGCGGCTCGGTACGCACCGCGCCGTCGCCGTCGCGGGCCGCGCCGATGCCGGGATCGAGCGCCAGCGCGCGCGTCTGCCCGTCGCTGTCGGTGACGAGCACATGGCCGCTCAGCACTTCGGTGATCGCCGTTCCCGCCGCGAACGACACGCGGAACTCGGTGCCGCGCACGGCTGTCATGCTCACCGGCGTCTCGATCCGGTACCTGCCGGACGGTCCCTCCAGCGGCTGGACCTTGGTCTCCAGCCGGCCGCTGGTGATTTCCAGGCGATAGTCGATCGCGTTCGTGAGCAGGATGCGGCGCAATTCACGGACCCGCACACGGCTTTGCGAGGGCAAAACGATCCGCGACTGGTCGGCAAGGATCAGCGTGGCGAAGCTGTTGGCGGCAGTGGCGATGAACATGCCCTCGTCGATGCTCGCGCCGATCACCGCGGAGGCTTCGCGCCCGTTGGCGGTAATCGCCACCTTGCCGCGATAGCTGGCCAGCCGGGCGGGCTCGATCCGGTAGCGCAGCCAGCTTCGCGGGATCAGGAGCTGCCGACCCGTCGGCAGGCGGCGCGGGTTCTGCACCCGGGCGAGCTTGAGCAGCGCGCGCCAGTCGCGTCCCTCGACCAGATATTTGCGGCTCAGCTGGTCGGCCGTATCGCCGCGCCGGATGACATAGGCGATGGCATTGGCATGCGGCGCGGGCCGCGTGACGGGTGGGGGCGTGTCGAGGATCATTGCAACTCCTCCGCGCCGAACTGCTCCATGCGATAGCCGAAGCCGGAGATCGCCACGATGCGGTAGCCATTGGCGGGGGTCAGGTTGAGTTTGGCGCGGATGCGCGAGACGTGCATGTCGAGCGTGCGGGTAGGGAGGTCGCCCGCGCTCTGCCAGATCTTCTCGAGCAGATAGCTGCGCGACAGCGGCCGGTGCATGTTCTCGAAGAGCAGCAGCGCGAGCCCGAACTCCTTGGCGCTGAGCGGGATATCGGCGCCCTCGAAGCGCACATGGCCGGTCAGCCGGTCGAAGCCGTATTTGCCGAAGATCGAGACGCGCTGCTGCGCGGCATCGGGCAACGAGCGGCGGAGCACCGCGCCAACGCGCGCGGCGATCACGATCGAGCTTTCGGGCTTGACCACATAGTCATCGGCTCCGGTCTGCAGGGCGACGGCGATGTCGTCCTTGTCCGAGCGGCTGGTCAGCATGATGATCGCGGTCGAATGCGCTCCTGTGCCGCGGATCGAGCGGAGCAGGTCGATGCCCAGGCTGTCGGGCAGGTTCCAGTCGAGCAGGATGAGGTCGAAGGTCTGGCGGCGCAGCGCGGCGAGCAGGGCGGCGCCGGTCCGGAACGGGGTGCAGACATATCCGGCTGCGGTCAGCGCGGCACTGACGAAGTCGATGATCTCCTCGTCATCGTCGACCACGGCGATGTGCATCGCACCGTTCTGGTCCGGGAACCCCGGCTTAACAGCGACCATCGCGGCTGAAACCGTTACGCAAGTACGTCTCGTCCTTTGTCATTGAGAGCGAGCACTTATTCCCGAACTCCAGATGTCGGTGTCGCGTGCGTTTCCTCCAGATCGATCGCGCCGAATGGACGCGGGGCTTTCCTGGGCTGCTACCAACTCGCCTCATGGTGAGGTGCTAGCAAAGCGCTGCCCACGGGGACAGTCATTGCCGGTGTAAACTGTTGTAACGGGAAGGTGCGGTTCGAGCCCTCCTGTCCGCGCGCTGGCGCAATCGTCGCGGAGTGCGATTGTAAACTGTTGTAACCGAAGCTCATTTGATCGGGCTTTGCCCAGGCGGATGGGATATTGGCGGGCCGTCTCGGGACGCGTGGCTCAGGGGTGCGCGCGTTCGTGCAGACGATATTCGCCCCCCTCCGGACAGCACGCCCCACGTGCTCCCGGAGTCCCGGCCGGTCCGACTCTCCCTCGATTGTCGGGCCGTGCTGCCCCGCCGGGTCCCCCGGCCCGGCGGGGCTAGGCGCATGGCCGACAGGGGAGCGCCCCATCCCGATGTAAAATCTTGTCAGGCAGGCGGGCTTCCGATTGTCCGGGCCAAGGCCCTGATTTACCTGGGGAAGACCGGCGGAGTGCCGGGATCCGAACGGCGGCGAGGCGCGGGGACCGCGTCGCATGTCAGTAACGGAAACCATATGACGCTTGATTTGCCCACCGCGATCCTGGGCGCGCTCCTCGAAAATGGCGAGAAGACCCTGGCAGGTATCGCCCATGACCCCATGCCCGTCGTCAAGCTGCACTGCCCCGATACCGGGGGCATCTGGCTCCTGACGGAACTCGACCCGAGGGATCCCGACCGGGCCTTTGGGCTGTGCGATCCGCTTCCCGGCGCCCCACGCGTGTGCACGGTTTCGCTTGCCGAACTCGGCAAGTTTCGCGGGCCGCTGGGCCTGGCGATCGAACGGGACCTGCTCTTCCAGGCGGACCGGTCGCTGCGCGCCTATGGCGAGGGGGCGCTGGCCGCGGGACGGATCATCGCCTGAGCGGGACCTGATCCGCAGCGACCGATCTTCGCTGGTTGTTGCGAGTCATTCGCAAACTTACTAGAGCCGCGACATGCGGACGAACGCACTCGTCATATCCCGGCTCGTAGTTTCGGAGAGGCCGTCCCTGTTGCGGCTGATCGGGCGGATTGTCGGCAATCCGGCGGCGGCTGAGGATGTGACGCAGAGCCTGTGGCTGCGGGCGCAGCGCATCGCGGACGATCCGCCGATCACCAATCAACGCGCCTATCTCTATCGCCTCGCCACCAATCTCGCGATCGATCACCTCAAGGGCGAGGCGCGCCGATCCGACATCGAGGTCGAGGCGCAGGCGCTGCTCTGGGGATGCGACGAAGCGCTTGCGGCCGAGCGGGTGGCGATCGCCAACGACACGCTCGCCCGGGTGGAGGCGGCGGCGCGGGCGCTGCCCGAGCAGACGCGGCGGGTGTTCGAGCTGCATCGCTATGAAGGGCTGTCGCAGCGTGCGGTCGCCGAGCGGCTGGGGGTTTCGACCACCACGGTCGAGAAGCATATGCGGCGCGCGATGCAACTGCTGGCCAGGGCGCGCGACGGCGAATGAGGAAATCGCGGTATCGGGGGTTGGGTGTTTGGCGCGACCGACAGTCCTATGCGCGGAGGGGCTCTTGCGCGAACGGATGACGGGATCGATGGACAGGTCCGGCGAGATTGCCGAGCGCGCGCGCGAATGGGTGCGGCTGCTCGTCTCGGGTGAGATGCGCGGCGGGGCGCTGGCGGAACTCCGGCAGTGGCTGGCGGCGGACCCTGCGCATGCCCGCGCCTTCGAGCGCGAGCGGGCCTTCTGGCAGGAACTGGAGGTGCATCGCGGCCTGTTCGCCCAGCCCGAGCTTTCGCCGGTGACCGCGCGGCGGGATCGCCGGAGTGGAGGCGGATGGCGCGCGCTGCCGCGGCCGGTGCGGCGCGGGCTGGTGGGGGCGGGAATGGCGGCCTGCCTGGCCGTGCTGGTCGCCGCACCTGAGCTGAACGTCCGGCTGCGGGCTGATCACCTGACCGGCACCGGCGAGATCCGTTCGGTCGCGCTGGCGGACGGTTCCGCCGCCATGCTCGACAGCGGATCGGCGATTGCCGTCGAGTATGCCCAGGGCGAGCGCCGGGTGCGGCTGCTGCGCGGGCGAGCCTGGTTCAACGTCGCGCATGACGACCGGCGGCCGTTCCGCGTCGATGCGGCGGGCGGCACTACCGAGGATGTCGGCACCGCCTTCGAAGTCTCGACCGGCAATGGCGAGGGCGCCGATGTCGCGGTTAGCCAGGGCGCGGTACGGGTGATCGCGGCGCGCGGGGCGACGCCGCTGACTGCCGGGCAGCGCGCACATTATGGCGATGGGGCTGTTGCGCGGCTGGCGGACGTGCGGCCCGATCGGATTGCGGCCTGGCGTGAGGGCGAGCTGCTTATCGATCGGCAGCCCGCCGCTGCCGCAATCGCCGAGATCCGCCGCTATCGTGCCGCGCCGGTGATACTGATGGCCGATCTTGGCCGGGCAAAGCCGGTCAGCGGCGTGTTCCGGATCGATCGTCCCGACGATGCGCTGGCCGCGATTGCCGCCGCCGCGGGGCTGCGGATGACCCGCCTGCCGGGCGGGATTCTGCTGATCCGATAAAAATCACCGAAAGGGGGTTGGGTGTTTCTCTCCGGCGCCAGTCTCTCAGATGCATAACTGATAATGATTAGCATATGCATTTGAAGGGGCCGCGCGGGGCGGCGCTCATCGAACCGGGGGCTCCATGCTTCGTTCCAACTTCGCCATGTCCGTTGCCATTCGCTGCCTGCGCAGCGCGAGCGTGATCGCGCTCGCCATGGGCGCGACCGTCGCGCACGCCCAGAGCGGCAATGGTGCGGTGGTGCAGGGATTCGATATTCCGGCGGCGACGCTCGAGGAAGCGCTGCGTATCTATATGCGGCAATCGGGCGTGCAGGTATCCTGGAGCGGGATCGACGGCACCGCGATCCGGGTGAACGCAGTTAAGGGCAATCTCTCCGCCGCAGCCGCGCTGAGCCGGCTGCTCGAGGGGACGGGGCTGACCTATCGCTTCACCGCCGCGACCTCGGCGATCCTGGAAGCCGCGCCGCGTGCCGATGCCGGTACGGTCCAGCTCGGCACGCTGCGCGTCGAGGGTGCGAATGACGGTGCGGGTGGCGGTGCCCGGGGTGCGGGCGGCACGGTCGCCGGCAATGCGGGCGAGGGACGGACCTTCACCGGCGCCCAGTCCACCGCCTATTTCAGCCGGGAGCGGATCGAGCGCTTCCGCGGCACCTCGCCGGGCGACTTCCTGAGCGGCACGCCGGGCGTGCTCAACGGCGACAACCGCAATTCGGGCGCGCTCGACGTCAACATCCGCGGCATGCAGGGGATGGACCGCGTGCCGGTGGTTATCGACGGATCGCTCCAGCAATCGACCGTCTATCGCGGCTATTCCGGCGTGGCGGGGCGCACCTATCTCGATCCCGACCTGGTCGGCAGCGTGACGATCGAGAAGGGGCCGAGCGCCGCTGCCGACGGCGTCGGCGCGACCGGCGGCCTGGTGCGTGTCGATACGATCGGCGCGAAGGACCTGATCGCCGAGGGTAACGACTTCGGCATCCGCTTCCGCGGCGGACTGTCCGGCAACAATGTCGCGCCGCCGCCGACGGCGACGCCGGGCACCGGCACGGGCAGCGCCGAGCGGTTCGACCGGCCCGGGGCGCTCGACCTGGGTGGCTGGAACTTCAGCGTCGCTGCCGCCGGGCGTGTCGGCGATATCGAGCTGGTCGGCGCGGTCGCGCGGCGCAAGCTCGGCAACTATTTCGGCGGCGAGCACGGCACCGTGCCGCCGGGCGGCACCGGCACGCTCGGCAATGTCCTCCAGCGCTACAATCTGGGCGAGGAAGTGCTCAGCACCTCGCAGGACAACAGCTCCTACCTGCTGCGCGGCACCTGGCGTTTCGGCGACGGGCATGGGATCGACCTGTCCTATGTCCGCTACGAAAGCGATTTCGGCGAGATGATGCCCTCGCAGATCATCCGCTTCGGCGGGGCGCTGCAGGCGCCGCTCAGCCGCGCCGAGGTCAACACCTATACCGCGCGCTATCGCTGGGATCCGGACAGCACCGACCTGATCAACCTGAAGATCGACGCCTGGAAGACCGACAGCTTCACCAGCATCGAGACGCTGTACCGATACGTCTTCCCCAACGGCAATGTCAGCGTGACCGACGCGGCCTATCAGAGCCAGTCGACCCGCTGGGGCGTCAACCTCTCGAACCGCTCGACGCTGCACACGCCGCTCGGCCGGCTCGATCTAGACTATGGCGGCAGCTATGCGCGCGAGGACATGACTCCTCCGCGCGGCTGGGACACCTACAAGGGCAATTCGGGCTACACTTCGTTCGTCGAGCCGCGGCATGGCTGGCGCGACGAGTTCAGCGGCTTCATCGGCGGCGAGCTGAAGCCGAACGACTGGGTGACCTTCAACGCCGCGCTGCGCTACACCAACACCGTCTCGCAGGATCTGACCGAGACGCATACCTGGGCCGGCACGCCGCAGGTCGAGGTCACCGGCTATAACCGCGAAAGCAATGCCGGCTTCGCGCCGATCGCGTCCTTCCTGATCGAGCCCGTGAAGGGCCTGCAATTCTACGCCCGCTATGCCGAGGCGATCCGCAACCCCAGCCTGTTCGAATCCACCACGGGTTTTTCCTTCTACCCCGATCCGCGCAACCCGATCCGGCCGGAGCATGCCCGCAACAGCGAAGTCGGCGCGAACCTGCAACTGGCGAACCTGGCGAAGACCGGCGACCTGCTTCAGGCCAAGCTTGCCTATTTCAGCAACGATATCGACGACTACCTGACCCGCGGCATCAGCGAGGGCATGACCTCGATCATCAATATCGAGAAGGCGCGGCTGCAGGGTGTGGAGGCATCGTTCCAATATGATGCCGGCGTGGTCTTCGCCGATTTCGGCGGCACCTATTACACCTTCAAGCAGTTCTGCGGGACCAACCACACCTGCCGCGAGGGGGGCACGGCGGACAGCTATGTCCCGGCGCATTTGCCGCCCAAGCTGAGCCTGAACGTCAACGCGGGCGTCCGCCTGCTCGACGAGCGGCTCACCCTGGGCGGGCGCTATCGCCATGTCGGCGGGCGCGACACGCCGATCATCACCTTTGGCGGCTCGATGACCAGCATCGACTGGTCGCCGTACGACCTGTTCGACGTCTATGGCAGTTTCGACATCAGCGACGATCTGCGGCTCGACGTGGCGATCGATAACCTGACCGATCGCTATTACATGGACGCGCTGACGCTGGGGCTGATGCCTTCGCCGGGGCGGACGGTCCGGATCGGGATGACCGCCGGCTTTGGCGGCCCCGCGCACAACCGGTCGCGCGATGCCCGCCAGCGGGCGATCGAGGCGCTGAACGGGCGCCCGGCGCTGGCCGCTTTCGACGGCGACTGGTCCGGCCCCTATATCGGGCTCGCGGCGGGGCACGACTTCGTCAAAAGCCGCCGCACCCGCTCGACCGCCGGCAACGGCGCGACCGGCGGCATCCCCGCCACCGAAGTCGGCGAGGCCGAGGGCAATGGCAGCCGGATCGGGCTGCTCGGCGGCTACACCTGGCAGCTGGCGCGGCACTGGGTGGTCGGCATCGAAGGCGATTTCGGCCTGAGCCGGGCGCGGTCGCGGCTCTACACCAACTCGACCGAGCTGCTGGTCAACACGTCGATCATCACGCCGCAGGACATGCGCAACCAGGCCGATACCGAGTTCGCTTCGGACTGGACCGGCGGGCTGCGCGCGCGGCTGGGCTATGCGACGGGGCCGGTGCTGGTGTTCGGCAGCGCGGGTCTTGCGCTGATGCAGGAAGTGCAGACGCGCACCCAGTATCTGGACAATGCGGCAGCGTCCTATTTCAACGCCAATCGCCGTTTCAGCCAGAATTCGGCGCCGATGTTCTCGGAGAAGGACCGGCGGCTGGCGACCGGCTGGAGCGTAGGCGGCGGTGTCGAGTGGGCGCTCGGCAACAACTGGTCGGTGCGCGGCGACTATGGCTATGCGCGCTATGGCAGCGGCGCCTTCCGGTTCGACGATGCCCGCGCGGGCGTGGGGCGGAA
The DNA here is from genome assembly GCF_038440415.1 of Sphingomonas sp. OTU376. Taxonomy (NCBI): domain Bacteria; kingdom Pseudomonadati; phylum Pseudomonadota; class Alphaproteobacteria; order Sphingomonadales; family Sphingomonadaceae; genus Sphingomonas; species Sphingomonas sp. OTU376. Next base: position 74,452 of record NZ_JASATQ010000018.1, read on the forward strand.
CTTCACCGTAGCCGGCGCGGTTCTCCGCGATCCGGTGACCAACGCCATCCTGCGCGATCCGGTGACCGGCGCGATCCTGCGCGAGATGACCAGCTACACCGGCACGTCGAGCACGGTGAACGGGCGGCGCACGCGCAGCAATGCCGATGCGCACAGCATCCGTCTCGGCGTGAACTTCCGGTTCTGAAGGAGCATGTGGATGACCGATGTGACGAACCTGCCGCGATCGCAGCGGCTCAAGCAGGCGACGCGGGAAGTGCATGACGGGCTCGATCGCTCGATCATGGACGCCGGCCTGTTCGAGAGCCTGCCCGGCTATGTCCGCTTCGTCGCGATGCAGCGGCGTTTCCACCGCGACATCGACGCGCTCTACGCCGATCCCGCGATGCGCGCGCTGCTGCCCGGGCTGGCCGACCGGCGCCGGTTGCCGCTGATCGAAGCCGACCTGGCCGATCTCGGACTGGGCGAGGCGGAGGCCGATGCGCCGGCGTTCGCGGCCGGCCAGGTGGACCCCGCCACGGCGCTCGGCTGGCTCTATGTCGCGGAAGGATCGAACATGGGGGCGGCGCTGCTGCGCAAGGCGGCGGCGAAGCTTGGCCTGTCCGATACGCATGGCGCGCGACACCTGGCGCCGGCGCCGGAAGGGCCGGCCGCGCAGTGGCGCAGCTTCACCGCCGCGCTCGACGCGATACCGCTCGACGAGGCAGCGGAGGCGCGTGCCGTCGAAGGGGCGAAGGCGGCCTTTGCCCGGGTGCAGCGCCATGCCGACAGCGTCCTTGCCTGACGCCGAACCGGCAACGCCGCGCGGCGGACGCGCGACGCGGGCGGCCTGGCTGGTCGCCGGGCTCGCCTGCCTGGGCCTGGGCGGTGTCGGCATCGTCGTGCCGCTGATGCCGACGACGATCTTCGTCATCCTCGCCGCCGGGTGTTTCGCCCGATCCTCGCCGCGGCTCGATGCCTGGTTGCGCACCCACCCGCGCTTCGGCCCCCCGATCCGCGCCTGGCAGGCCGAGCGGGCGATCCCGGCGCGGGCGAAGCGGGCGGCCTGCATGGGGATCGCGCTCGGCTATGGCCTGTTCTGGCTCGGCGCGCGGCCGCATTGGCCCCTGGCGCTCACCGTTGCCGTGATGATGGGCGGCTGTGCGCTGTGGATTGTCACCCGACCGCTGCCTAGCGGGGCGGGGCTGCCGTGAAGCTGATGCTCCCGGAGGATGTTGTCGCGTCGCCTTTGCTCCTGCCGGTGCAGCGGCAGGGCTATCGTGCGCAGGATTGGCGGACGCGGTCGATCGGGCTGGGTGGTGCGCTTGCCGTGCCGGCGGCGATGCTCGCGCTTGCCGTGCTGCGCTGGGCGACACCTGCGACGATCCCGGCGCGGCCGGCACCGATGATGGTGGAGCTGCTGCCGCTCGCCGCGCCGCCCGAACCGGTTCGCGAAGTGCCGGAAGGGCGGGTGCAGGAGGAACGCAAGGCGCGCAGGATGGCCGAGCCCGTGCGCCCCGAGCCGCCCAAGGTGATCGTGCCCCACCTGCTCACCCAGCCGACCGCGCCGGCGCCGCCGGTCGAGCCCGCGCCCAATGCCGATCCGGTGCCCGAGACGACCGCGCCCAAATCGACGCCCGCGCCGCCGGCCCCGCGCATGTCCAGCGATGCGCCGGCGAGCTGGGAGGCGCGGCTGCTCGCGCATCTCGAGAAATATCGCCGCTATCCGGCATCGGCCCGGGCGCGGCGCGAGCAGGGCGTCGCCTATGTGCGCTTCCGGATGAACCGGGCAGGGCGGGTGCTCGACGCGGCGCTGCTCCGTTCGTCGGGCAATGCCGCGCTCGATCGCGCCGCGATGGAGACGATCCGCCGCGCCCAGCCGCTGCCGGCGATCCCCGAGGACCGGGCGGACGAACTGCAGCTCTCGGTTCCCGTGGAGTTCACCGTCCGCTGATCGGGCGATGCCGGATAGGAGCGCGAGCGGGCAGGGCGAAGACGGTCAGACCGCACCGCACCCGACCAGGGCAAGCCGCCCGGCAGGTGACGATCCGCCTGCCCGAGGGCCGCACGCTCCGTATTCTTCGTGCCGGGGCAGGCGAAACGAAGATGACCCGATTGGCGAGCTCAGGGCGCCACCGGCGCATCCAGCGGCAAGCCGGCATGTTCGTAGCCGCGGCGGAAATCGGCCATATGCCGCTCCATCCATAGCCGGGCGGTAGCCAGGTCGCGCGCCCTGAGCGCGGCGACGATCTCGCGATGCGCCTCGAGGATGCGCCAGGGCGAGCGATCGCGCGTCCTCGGATGCGTGAACAGCCGGTCGAGCGAGGGGTAGAAAAGCAGCGACACCGGTTCGCGGGACATCAGCAGCACGCGGTTGCCGGTGGCCTGGGCGATCAGCGCATGGAACTCGACGTCGAGCGCCGAGATAGATTCGCCGCGCTCCAGCGCCTCGCCCATGGCCGCGGCATTGGCTTCCAGCGCCTCGACCAGTGTATCGTCGATCCGCCCCTCGAGCAGGTCCATCGCCAGCAGTTCGAGCTGCATCGCGACTTCCCAGATCTCGCGGAACGAGACCTGCTGCATCATCAGCGCGCGCGAGCTTTGCGAGGCGAGCGCGTCATGCTTCGGCCGCGTGACGTGCAGCCGCCGCCCGGCATCGCGCTTCACCAGGCCGCTTTGCTCGAGCGCACGCATGCCCTCGCGCACCGTGTGGCGCGTCACGCCGAACTTCTCCGCCAGTTCGGTTTCGGTCGGCAGCGGCTGGCCCGGTGCCAGTTCGCCGCTGAGGATCGCCTCCTCCAGCGCCTGCTGCACCGCCTGATAGGCACGCGCGATCGTGAGCTTGCCAAGTGCCATCAGAATCCCTTTGTCCAACAATCCAACATTTGATAGGTCGCAGCCCAACGCTGCCAATGGGAGGGGTGCTTTGCAAGTCGAGGTCGAACGGCGGGACAAGGTTGCGCTGCTGCGCTTCTCCAATCCGCCGGTGAACACCCAGTCGGTTGCCGGGGTGGGGGTGATCGCCGCGGCGTTTGCCGCGCTGGTGACGGACCCGGCAGTGGCCGCGATCGTCGTCAGCGGCGGGCCGAAGATCTTCAGTGCGGGCGCGCAGATCACCGAGTTCGATGGCGATCCGTCGAAGATCGACGCCAATCGCGCGATGATCGAGGCGATCGAGGCCTCGCCCAAGCCTGTGGTCGCGGCGATTAACGGCGTCTGCATGGGCGGCGGGCTCGAACTGGCGCTGGCCTGCCACTATCGGGTCAGTGCCGGAAACGCCCGGATCGGGCTGACCGAAGTGACGCTCGGTGTGCTGCCCGGCGGCGGCGGTACCCAGCGGCTGCCGCGCCTGATCGGGGCGAAGGCAGGGCTCGAGCTGATGCTGAGCGGGCGTGTGCTCGACGGTGCCCAGGCCAAGGCGGCAGGCGTGGTCGATGATGTGGTGACGGGAGATGCCGAGGCGGCGGCGCTCGCCCTGGCGGAGCTGGTGCCGGCGGTGCGCCGCACCGGCGAGATGCCGGCACCGGGTGACCTTGCCGAGGCACTGGCCGCTGCCAGGCCGCGCTCGCTGGCCCAGCGGCGGATCGTCGAATGCGTAGCGGCGATCGGGACGCATGATTTCGTCGCCGGACTGCGGGTCGAGGCGGATCTGTTCAGCGAGTTGCTGGGCTCGGAGGAGTCACGCGGATTGCGGCACGCCTTCTTTGGCCGCCGGATTGCCGCGCGCGTGCCCGGGCTGGGTGAGGCGAAACCGGGGAAGATCGGGCAGGTCGCGGTGATCGGCGGCGGGTTGATGGGCACCGGCATCGCGTTGGCACTGCTCAATGCGGGGCTGAAGATAGTGCTGGTCGAGCCGCGTGCCGAGGCGCTCGACAGGGCGCGCGCAACGATCGCCAAAGCCATCCTGCGCGAGGTCGAGAAGGGGCGGATCGGGGCGGATGTCGCCGATGCCCGTCTGGCTGCCCTCACCGCCGCATCGGAGATCGATGCGGCTGCCGGTGCCGACCTGCTGATCGAGGCGGCGTTCGAGGACATGGAAGTGAAGCGCCAGGTGTTCGAGGGCATGGAGCGGGTTGCCCGGACGGACGCGATCCTTGCGAGCAACACCTCGACGCTCGACCTCGATGCGATCGCCGGCTTCACGGCCACGCCGGAGCGGGTGGTGGGGCTGCACTTCTTCTCGCCCGCCAATGTGATGAAGCTGCTGGAAGTGGTGCGCGGCGCGAAAACCGTGCCCGAGACGCTGGCGACGGCAATGGCGTTCGGCAAGGCGATCGGCAAGAGCCCGGTGGCGGTCGGCGTTTGCGACGGGTTCGTCGGCAACCGGATGTTCGAGGAATATCTCCGCCAGGCCTGGTACCTGCTCGAGGAAGGTGCGCTGCCGGGCCAGCTGGACGGTGCGCTCAAGCGCTGGGGCATGGCGATGGGGCCGGTCGCGGTGATGGACCTGGCCGGGCAGGATATCGGCTGGAGCATCCGCAAGCGCCGCGCGGTGGACCAGCCTGACCGGCCCTATTCGAAGATCCCCGATCTGGTCTGTGAACTCGGGCGGTTCGGGCAGAAGACCGGGGCGGGCTTCTATCGCTATCCGGATGGACGCACCGCCGAGCCAGACCCGGAGATCGACGCGCTGATCCTTGCTGAATCCGCGCGGCTGGGCATCGAGCGGCGCGAGATCGGCGACGAAGAGATCGTCGAGCGCTGCATCTATGCCCTGGTCAATGAAGGCGCGAAAATCCTCGGCGAGAGGATAGCCTGGCGCGCGGTCGATATCGATGTCGTCTATCTCGACGGCTATGGCTTCCCCGGCGAGCGCGGCGGGCCGATGTATCTCGCCGACCGGATCGGCTTGCCCAGGGTGCTGGAACGCATCGAACAATTCGCCGCCGGTCCGCAGGGCTGGGCCTGGGCGCCGGCGCCTCTGCTCGTCGAACTCGCGGCTTCGGGGCGCACCTTCGCGTCGCTCGATGCGGCCACTCTCTGAAAGGAAAATAGGATGGGGATCGATCTCTCGACCCGGGTGGCGATCGTCACCGGTGCCGGCGGCGGGCTGGGCGCGGCGCATGCGATCGCATTGGCGAAGCGCGGCGCGAAGGTGGTCGTTGCCGACATGAACGGCGATGCGGCCCGCGCCGTCTGCGCGCGGATCGAGGCCGAGGGCGGCGAGGCGATGGCGGTGGCGGTGAGCGTCACCGATTTCGCCGGCGTCCAGGCTATGTGCGAGGATACGCTGGCGCGCTGGGGCCGGATCGATATCCTCGTCAACAATGCGGGCATCCTGCGCGACAAGAGCTTCGCCAAGATGGATCTGGACGATTTCCGGCTGGTGCTCGACGTCCACCTGATGGGCTCGGTCCACTGCACCAAGGCGGTGTGGGACACGATGCGCGCCCAGAATTACGGGCGGATCATCTTCACCACCTCGTCCTCGGGCCTCTACGGCAATTTCGGCCAGGCGAATTACGGCGCTGCCAAGATGGCACTGGTCGGGCTGATGCAGACCCTGGCAATCGAGGGCGAGCGCTACGGTATCCGGGTCAACAGCCTGGCGCCGAGCGCGGCGACGGGGATGACCAACGGGCTCTATTCGGAAGAGATGCTGGCGGGGCTCGACGCATCGCTGGTGAGCCCGGCGGTAGTGGCGCTGGCGGCCGAGGACGCCCCCAACCGCGCGATCCTGCTGGCCGGCGCCGGCAGCTTCGAGCAGGCGCATGTCAGCATGACGCGAGGGCTGTTCCTCGGCGATGGCGCGGGGGTGGCCGACACGCTGCTCGATCGGCTGGATGCCGTCGGCGACCGGGCAGGGGAAGTGATCCCGGCCCGCGGCGAGGAACAATATCAGTATGAGATGTCGGCGCGCGCCGCCAGCATGGAGCGCGCATGACTGCCGAGGTCTTCATCGTCGCTGCGCGGCGCACCGCGATCGGCACCTTTGGCGGGGCGCTCGGGGCCGAGGCGCCTGGCAATCTCGCTGCCACGGTCACGCGGGCGGCGCTCGATGCCGCGGGCGTGGCACCGGAGGCGGTGGGCCATGTCGTGTTCGGCCAGGTGATCCCGACCGCGCCGCGTGACGCCTATCTGGCCCGCGTGGCCGGTATCGAGGCGGGTATCCCCAAGGAAGTGCCGGCGCTTACCGTCAACCGGCTATGCGGTTCGGGCGTGCAGGCGATCGTGTCGGCGGCGCAGATGCTGATGCTCGGGGATGCCGAGATCGCGGTGGCCGGCGGTGCCGAGGTGATGAGCCGCGCGCCTTATTATGCACCGGCCACCCGCTGGGGGCAGAAGATGGGCGATGCTACTCTGGTCGATGGCCTCAACGGCGCGCTGACCGATCCGTTCGGCGGCGGGCTGATGGGCGTGACCGCCGAGAATGTCGCCGAGCGCCACGGCATCGATCGGGCCCGCCAGGACGCCTATGCTGCGGAGAGCCATGCCCGTGCAGTACGAGCGATCGCGGAAGGGCGGTTCGACGGACAGATCGTGCCGATCGAGGTGAAGGCGGGGCGCGCAACCAGGGTCTTTGATGTCGACGAGCATGTCCGGGCGGACGCCAATGCGGCCGATCTCGCGAAGCTGCGCACGATCTTCAAGGCGGACGGCAGCGTGACCGCCGGCAACGCCTCGGGGATCAACGACGGTGCCGCTGCCGTCGTGCTGGCGAGCGAGAAGGCCGTGGCCGAGCACGGACTGACGCCGATGGCGCGGATCGTCGCCTATGGCCATGCCGGGGTCGATCCGGATTACATGGGCATGGGCCCGGTGCCGGCGACCCGGGCGGCGCTGGCCCGGGCAGGGCTGTCGGTCGCGGACATGGACGTGATCGAATCGAACGAGGCGTTCGCGGCACAGGCCTGTGCGGTTTCCGATGCGCTCGGTTTCGACCCCGCCAAGGTGAACCCCAATGGCAGCGGCATTTCGCTCGGCCATCCCGTGGGAGCAACGGGTGCGATCATCGTGACCAAGCTGGTCCATGAACTGGCGCGTGTGGGCGGGCGCTATGGCCTCGCGACGATGTGCATCGGCGGCGGTCAGGGCATCGCGCTGGTGGTGGAGCGGGTCTGAGGTAGCCGTGGTACCCGCGGA